>NZ_JBJNWI010000006.1:0-224754 GCF_045897195.1 Mammaliicoccus sp. RAM2
AGTTACAATGATAATATCTTCAATTCCAGCACGTGACGCTTCTTCTACGATGTATTGAATTGTTGGTTTATCTAATATTGGTAACATTTCTTTAGGCATTGCTTTTGTAGCAGGTAAAAATCTTGTTCCTAAGCCAGCAGCAGGGATAATTGCTTTTTTTATTTTAGTCATAATAATCTCCTTTACTTAAATACATTTATAAATTCTTGTTTAGATTTTTCTTTATAGTAATTGAAATCAAATTCTTCAAACGATTTATTTCCTTCTAGATGTATCATAAGTCCATCTACAAGACCTTCCACACTGTTTTCTGTAATTATCGCTTGATTTTCATTTAAATATTCAGTTGTTTCTTTTAAATTCACTGTTATTACATCAGTATTTAAAGCTAAAGCTTCATATACTACTAACCCTAAACCTTCATAATTTGAAGATAGAACGAAAGCATCCACATGATCTAATAAAGGATATGGATTGTTTATGCCACCTAGAATTACAATATTTTCCTTTGCAACTGAATCTCGAACCCATTGAATTGTTTGAGATTTTAAAGGTCCATGTGGACATACCATAATTAAAAATACATTTGGATTTTCAATATAGACCTTTTCAAATGCAGCTATTAACTTATCGTGGCCTTTTTGATAATCATATCTTCCAATATTCATGTATACTTTAATTTCTGGATTATACAAGGCATCGAGCATTCTACATTTTGAAACCCTCATCTGATTATATAATTCCACAGAATTAACAATAGGATCCTTCTCATTTAAATTAAAGTATTCATCGATTACATCTTGGTTATTCACAAATAAATGTTTGAACGTTTCTGTTAACTCTCTATCTTTTAAGAAATCTTCATAAAGTCCAGTAATAGAGTTTACAATACTTTTTTCTATTTTATCTTTTTGAGTTACTAATGTTGATTTTGAATGTTCTTCTTTAGTTTCCAATTGCTTTATAGACTCAGTTATATTTTCCGTCAATACTGTTTGTTCTGGATAATCCTGTATTATTTTATCATCTAGCTGTTCTTGATCTAAATTTGCAAAATCCAAATACATATTTTCATTATAAGCATAATCAACATGAACATTATCAATCGATTCTAATAAATTTTCTTTTGCTAGTTTTCTTGTTCTTTGTTCTCCTAGGAAATTATTTACAGTGACTATTTTATTAGAAACTTGTGGTAAATGATTGATAAGATTTGCTTTTAAATTTCTATGAACAAGTACGATTTTATTGGCTTTTTCATATGCACCATAGATAATTTTTTTACTAAAATTCTTTTTAGCTTCGTACTCAGCAAACATATCAGTATGCACCCAGATAGCAGTATTTGTATCAATATGTCGCATCATTTCAGCACTTTTTCTTTCAAAGCCAGTATAATGAATAAACCAATCTATTTTTAAATCACCAAATAGTCTACTAAATTCTTCTTTGAAAATTCTGCTTAAATCTTTTTCCATACCTTTAATTTTGAATTTTTCGTTCCATAAATATCTTTTCATCAGCAATCTATCTTTAATACTACCGTTTATTTCTCCAACTGTTGGATAAAAATGAACGTTTTCAGGTAAATCTAACAAGCGATAATAATGTTCTTTTTTTACCTTATCTTTTTCAAAGAAACAAATATAATTTTTTTCTGTAGTATCAATATTTTCTAATGTGTTGATTAAAGCAGTCGTAATACCATTACTCCAAAATCCTCCACTAACAATTACTACTGTTTCTTTACCATTATGAAGATTATGTTCTTCAATCGTTAAATCATCTTTATCTAAAAACATATGATTAATAATGATTTTAGGCGCATCTATCTTGTCATACTTATTATATTCATTTTTAAATTCTTGATAATCGATTTGTTGCGGAATTTGTTCAACTTGCTTTAACAATCCTTCTAAGCTGTTTGATTGTATAAATGGGTATAATGATAAATCGTCATATAAACCTCTATTTTCTTTATAATCTTTATAATCATAAGTATAAAGTATAACTGGTTTACCTAAATTCACGTAATCGTACATTACTGATGAATAGTCTGTGATAAGACAATCAGTGACAGCTAGAAATTCATATGTCTCAATGTTAGACGGGAATGGTTTAACTTTCTCGTATGAATCTGGAATAATAGTTTTTTCAAATGGATGAAGTTTTACGTATAGCACTGTATTTTCATCTAAATTTTCTTCAAAATATGTAATTAACTTTGTAACATGTTGAGAATTCTGTACACTACCAATATTCCCTCTCCATGTAGGCATATATGCTAGCATTTTTTTATTATTTAAATTGAAATCATTTCTATTCTGATTTCTTTTCTCTTCATCAAAAAAGACACTATTTCTTGGAGAAGGACCAACTATAAATTTACCGTTATAGACATTGTTTAAATGATGTGTCCTTGCCAATATTTCCATTGTTTTTTGATTATTAACATATATTCTATCAGCCATATAGAAATTTCTCTGCACATTAGCAATATCTACTACTTTAGGAATATCTTTCCCCATATGTTTTAAAGGCGTTCCATGCCAAATGATATAATACTTCTGTCCTTCTCTCTTATTAAAGAACGGATAAAATGTCGTATCATTTATTAAATATTCACAAGTAGCCATTAATTCGTAGTATTGATTGGACATATGTTTTACAAAATTAATTCTCTTTAATTCTGACTTATCAAATAATAACTCAATATCTTCAGTATCTTTTAAGGAAACATAAATTTTAAAATTAAGTTTACTATTATTTAACAACTCTTTTATCATGTAATAAATATGCCCACTATATGTATCTCCATGCACCGCTTCAAAAAGAATATTTCCTTTTTTAATTTGTTTATTACGTCTTGCATTTATATATATTAACTTACCTTTATTTTTTTTATAATTATTATACTTCTTTAAAACTCTTTTTTTCATTTTTTCCTCTTCTTTCTAATAAATTGTTATCTATTATAATTTCAGGAAATTCAGTCAAACAAGATCAACATAGTCAATCGTCTGTCGCTTATTCTATTCCTCTTTATACTCACCATTTTTAATTTCCAAATAATCTTGAACTATATTTTGTATTTTAATTAATATGTATATTAAAACCGTTGCGATGCTCATAAATTTGAAAAATAACTTCATATTCCAGTCCCCTTATCCAATATTTCTTTATTTATAATTTTGTAAAATATCAAGTGAATATTATGAAATATTAACTACTATTTCTATTTATAAAACAACATAATACTAAAAGTGTTTTCAGAAATAGGGAAAATAATACATTTTACATACTTTAATTATATCATTAAAATTCAAAAGAAAAAGATAATTATTTAAGATTGCAAAATTAAAAATCACTCTACTCAATCAATTAATAATATACATTTGTTTATTTATATTTATTTAATATTATAGTTAAATAAATATAAAACACCTTTAAAATAATATGAAATTGACTAAATTAACTGGTCATTAATGAATGATGTGTTACATGTTTTAAAATTATTATAAAATTTTCCCATCCATCACTTCTCCTGTATCATCTTATTATGCGTCACGCGGTTGTCAAAATTCTTAGCGATATTAATCTTATAATCTGTATGTTTGTCATAATCCGTTCCATACACGCAAGCATACAAGATATCCATCAAGAAACTGATGGAATCTCGTGTTGTGAAGTTACTGATTTTGGAATACAACTTTTCTCTTGTTGAAATGCGTAATATACTGTCTGCGTATTTGGTTACTGTATTTTCACCAATGCTTGTCAGTCCGATAATTGGAATATGCTTTTTCTTTAACATCGGTAATAATTTCAAGATGCTTTGATTTTCACCACTATATGAAATGAAGATGGCACATGTATGTTTGGACGACTTTTCTATTTCAAAATGGGGTTCGAGTGCGCAGAGCTTAACGGTCTTGCCAATTTGATTCATTCTCATTTCAAAGTCTTCACATATCATTAAATTATGATACAGTCCAAAGATTTTAATGGTTTCCGCTTCGTTTAAATACGCGACTGCTTTATCCAATTCTTGATGATCTATTAAATGCACGGTGTCGTCTATCGTTGTTTGATTGAGTCGTGCTAATTTATGGCTAATGGACATGTTATTATCTGATGCATCAAATGGGAAGTTTGCGTCTATTGATTCATAATGTCTGTTTAAGTATTCTACTTCTTCTAAATAATGATCCTTTAACTCTAACCAACCGTCATATCCTAACTTTTTAGCTATGCGAATACCAGTAGAAGGATGTGTATATGTTTCTTTAGAAATTTGATTTAACGTCTTAGACTTAATCTTCTCTCTTTCTTCAAACAAATATTGAATGATACTTTGTTCTGCTTGCGAAAATATATCTTCTTTCATTCTTTCTGTTAAAAGCATATAAATATCTCCTTTTGTAAAAAGTCATTACAAAAATCCCATTTATTTTCAGGAAATTTGTAAATGTCATTTGATAATGCCCGATTTGCCTTTTTAATGATTACTTCTATTTTATACTTAACGTGCATAAGAAAGAAAATATTAGGAGGTCATTATAATGGAAAAAGGGATAAAAATTGTAACTATCGGTGGCGGCAGCAGTTATACGCCTGAATTGATGGAAGGTTTTATTAAACGTTATGAATCTTTACCTTTAAGTGAAATTTGGTTGGTAGACATTCCTGAAGGTAAAGAGAAATTAGAAACTGTCGGCAAAATGGCGCAAAGAATGTGGGATGCTTCTCCATATGATGTCACAGTACATTTATCATTAGATAGACGTGAAGCTTTAAAAGATGCTGATTTCGTTACGACTCAATTTAGAGTGGGTTTATTAGATGCAAGAATTAAAGATGAACGCATTCCTTTATCGCATGGCTTCTTAGGTCAAGAAACGAATGGTCCAGGTGGTATTTTCAAAGCGTTAAGAACAATTCCTGTCTTATTAGATATTGTCGAAGATATGAAAGAACTTTGTCCAAATGCATGGTTAATTAACTTTACAAACCCAAGTGGTATGGTTACAGATGCTATCGTACGATACGGCAAATGGGAAAAAGTACTTGGTCTATGTAATGTACCTGTGAATAGTTTGATTAATGAGCCGGAAATGCTGAATGTTGGTGATGGAGAACTTACGCATCACTTTGCAGGGTTAAACCATTTTCACTGGCATCGAGTTAAAGACGCAAATGGTCATGACGTGACTGATCAATTAAATAAACAATTAGTTGAAGATGCATCATCGTTACCTTCTAATATCTTTGATGTACCATTTTTCGAAGAACAATTACAACACATGCAGCTCATTCCATGTGGTTACCATAGATATTACTACCGTGCAGAAGAAATGCTTGAACATGCACTTAAAGAATACAATGATCCAGAAATCGGTACGCGTGCTGAACAAGTTAGACAAACGGAAAAAGAATTATTTGAACTCTATAAAGATGAACATCTCGATCATAAACCAGAACAATTAAGCGAGCGTGGCGGCACACATTATTCAGATGTCGCATGTGAGACAATTGCATCTATCGCTTCAAATAAAAATACACATGTAGTTGTATCTACTGTTAATAAAGGTGCAGTACCAGACTTAGCGCCTGATGATGTTGTAGAAGTGTCAGCATATATCAACGCGACAGGTGCTCAACCAATCGCATTCGGTTCCCTACATCCAGCAGAACGCGGATGGTTACAAGTAATGAAGAATATGGAATTATGTGTAGAAGAAGCAGCCGTTACAGGAGATTACGGATTACTATTACAAGCATTTATTATCAACCCATTAATTCAAAGTGGTGAATCTGCGAAACAAGTGATGAATGAATTACTCATTGCTCATAAAGCATACTTACCACAATTTGCAGCAACAATCGCTCAATTAGAAGCACAAGGTGTCACAATTAAAGATGACAAAGCAAGAGCATTGAGCGCTGAAGCAACATTGAAGGAAGTGTAAGTAAGAGTATAGGAGTCTTGGATGAAGCGTGAGGCAGAATGATGTCTCACGTTTTTTTGTGTATGTGTGTGAGTGTGAATGTCGTGCGCTAACGATCTTGTTTGTGATTCTTGAGCGTTAGAATTTCTAACGATCTTGTTTTTCACTCTTGATCGTTAGCGCCCCCATTTTAATACAAAAAAGCCGATTGTACTCCTGCACAATCGGCTTCTTTTCTTTCCTATATAATAATATTATCTATTAATCTTGCTTTGCTAAATTTAACGGCTAGTGAGATAAAGATTTGTCCTTCTATTGTATGTTGTTCTTCTAATTCTGGATAACTATAAATTGCGACTTCTACGATATCTCCGCTCACGTTACTTTCTAAATATTGCGTGATGGTTTGTATTAAGACATCACTATTTCTTTCGCCTTCGTCATATTTCTTCTTAGCTAATGCTAAACTTTTAGATAAATGTACGGCTTCTTTTCTTTCTTCTTCTGTTAAATAGATATTTCTTGAACTTTTTGCTAGTCCGTCTGCTTCTCGCACGATATCTATTGGTACAATTTGAATTGAGTGGTTAAAGTCTTCTACCATTTTTTCTATTATAGCGAGTTGTTGTGCGTCTTTTTTACCGAAGTACGCACGTGTTGGTTGAATAATATTAAACAGCTTATTAACAACTGTTACAACGCCATCAAAGTGACCTGGTCTCTTCTTACCTTCAAGCACTTGTGCTAAACGACCTACTGTAATCGTCATCTCTAGTTCTCCTGGATACATTTCTTCAACTGTTGGATGAAATACATAATCTACGCCAATTTGTTTAAGCTTCTCTAAATCAGATTCAAATGGTCTCGGGTAATCATCAAAGTCTTCATTAGGTCCAAATTGTAATGGATTTACAAAAATGCTCACTGTAGTTACATCATTTTCTTCTATTGATTGTTTCATCATTTTTAAATGGCCATCATGCAATGCACCCATGGTTGGTACGAGTCCTATTGTTTTACCTTGAGATTTAAATTGAGATACGATTGAATTCATATCTTTAATTCGTTCTACTACTTGCGTCACTACTCTGTCTCCCCCATCACTTTCTTCTTATATGTGTGTGCTTCTGAAGGGAATGCACCACTTTTAACTTCTTCATGATATGCTTTTAGTGCGTCTATACCATTTGAAAAATCACCGTATTGTTTCACAAATTTAGCAATATGTTCTGAACCGTAATTTAATAAATCATGATATACGAGTACTTGACCATCTGTACCTTTTCCTGCGCCTATACCGATAACTGGAATTGTCAGTTGTTCTGTAATCACTTCTGCTAAATCACTTGGAATCGCTTCTAATACGAGCATCACTGCACCTGCTTGTTCAACTGCTTTCGCATCTTCTATGAGTTGTTCAGCTTCTCTTTTTGAACTTGCTTGTAATTTATAACCTGTAATGCCGACGCTTTGAGGTGTTAAGCCTAAATGAGATACGACTGGCACACCAATTTGAGTACAACCTTGAATCAATGTCGTATGCACACCTTCGATTTTTACAGCGTTTGCTTTAGTATCTTTATATAATTGAATCGCGTTTTTCATATCGGTTGTATGGTCGATACCGACTGCTCCAAAAGGTACATCAACGATTACGTAACTATCTGGTGCACCTCTTCTAACAGCTTTCACATGATGTATCATATCTTCCATTGTCACTTCGACTGTACTATCGTAGCCCAACACAACCATTCCTAAAGAATCGCCTACTAAAATAGTGTCTATACCTGCTGCTTCTGCTTGTTTAGCACTTGGATAATCGTATGCTGTAATCATGGATATTTTTTCTTTTTGTTCTTTCATGGTCAACAATTGTTTAATGGTTTTCATCCCTTACCACCCTCTTATATTTGTTATTATGTATATATTAACATTGAAAGGAAAATAATAAATGAAAAAGTTTGGAATAATCGGTCCTGGTGCTGTGGGTACAGCCATTACATTTGCTTTAACACAATCAAACCTTGATGTTACGCTGTTTGGAAGATCAAACGCTACAGTCTATTTCCAAGAATACAATCAAGATGTGCAACATTCATTTCCCGTTCACTCTTTAGAAGATGCACATGAAAAAGTAGATATTTTATTTATCGCTGTTAAAGCAACGCAACTCGACGCAATCATCCCATATCTTCATCATATCCTCCATGCTAATAGCGTTATTATTTTAACTCAAAATGGCTATGGACAGTTAGAAAAAATTGATCACCCGCACAAATTTCACGCTGTCGTATATATAAGCGGACAAAAAGAAGGCAACGTCGTAACGCATTTTAGAGATTGGACTTTAAGATTACCTATTCATGCGTACACATTAGACATTAAAAATTTAACTAAAGATAGTTTACTCAATCTTGAATGCCTCCAAGATTACGATCAACACGTTTGGTATAAATTAATCGTCAATTTAGGTATTAATACGGTAACTGCACTAACGAGACAACCTGCTCGTGTACTTAAGCATGATCAAATACATGCACTTTGTTACAACTTATTAGTTGAAGGTAATCGTGTTGCTAAAGCTGAAGGTATTTATTTTGATGATGATTTTGAAAAAAGCATTATGAAAATTTATGAAGGATATCCAGATGATATGGGTACAAGTATGTATTACGACATAATAAGTAAAAAACCTTTAGAAACGGCGTTTATACAAGGATATATCTACAAAATTAGCAAAAAACATCATTTAACAACACCTTATATAGATAGTACTTATGCAATTTTAAGTACATTTTAATGCATAAATTTGCAACCCTATTCGTTTCATTTTACTTTTTTAGGGTAAAGTATATTATCATTTTAACAAGAGGTGGTTAACTTCATGAAAGATAAATTCGAACAAAAGCACGAAGAAATAGAAGGATACACTCAAGACGTACAACCTGGTATAGAGCACGAGATGGAACCAAAGCCTATTATTGAAGATGAAGATTATAAAGCTGGTGGTAAATTGAAAGGAAAAGTTGCACTGATTACTGGTGGTGATTCTGGTATAGGTGAAGCAACTGCCATCTTATTTGCTAAAGAAGGTGCAAATGTAGCTATCGCTTATTATGATGAAGACAATGATGCTAAATATGCATTAACAAGACTTGAAGAACTAGGTATCAAAGCAAAGGCATATAAACACGACTTAAAAA
Source organism: Mammaliicoccus sp. RAM2 (assembly GCF_045897195.1). Classification (NCBI taxonomy): domain Bacteria; kingdom Bacillati; phylum Bacillota; class Bacilli; order Caryophanales; family Staphylococcaceae; genus Mammaliicoccus; species Mammaliicoccus sp. RAM2. The sequence goes on from NZ_JBJNWI010000006.1 coordinate 9,152, forward strand.
TAGAAAATCACGCCAAAGAACTTGTAAACAAAGTCATTGAAGACTTCGGGCAAATCAATATATTAGTTAATAATGGTGGTATCCAACATCCACAAGATAATTTCGAAGATATTACTAAGGAACAATTACAAGAAACTTTTGAAACCAATTTCTTTGGAATGTTTTACTTATGCCAAGCTGTATTACCTCACTTAAGTAAAGGAGACACAATTATTAATACGACTAGTGTAACGGCTTATCGTGGTTCAGCCCATTTAATTGATTATTCATCTACTAAAGGCGCCATTGTATCATTCACGCGTTCTCTTGCGGCTTCGTTAGCTAGTAAAGGGGTTCGTGTTAATGCAGTTGCACCAGGACCGATATATACACCATTAATCCCCGCAACTTTCGAGAAAGACAAAGTAGAAAATGCTGGTTCAGATACACCACTAGGTAGACGAGGGCAACCAAGTGAAAATGCACCTGCTTTTGTTTATTTAGCTTCCCAAGATTCTACTTATGTTACCGGACAGGTCATTCACATCAATGGCGGAGACTTTATGACAACTTAATATGATATTAAAAAAGATTTAAAAAATTTTTTTCTCTAATTCTAGAAATTTTAAAGCGCTAATTTAAATATGAAGATTCTCGATATTTTTTATTTAAGTAAGCGCTTTCTTTGCATTAGTTATAGGAACAATTGTTACTATTTATTTTTTAAAATTAAATACAAAAACGTAAAATTTAATCATAAGAATTATACTCTTAATGTTAAAATATTGTGCGATATCAATTTGACTATTAAAATTTCGTATGATAGCGTTATAGAAGTCAATAAATCGATAAGGACTGGTTATTTTGAGTAATATACAAATCAAAGACGTTACTAAAGTATTCGGCAATTACAATGACCAGGTTAAGTCACTTTTACAGGATGATAAAACGAAAGAAGAAATCCTTAAGGAAACTGGTTCGACAGTAGCTGTCAAGAATGCAAATTTCACAATTGAAGATGGAGAGATATTTGTTGTAATGGGTCTTTCCGGGAGCGGTAAATCAACACTGATTCGTTTGATTAATCGTTTAATTGATCCAACTGATGGAGATATCTTAATTAACGATAAGAACATTTCTTCGTTAAATAAAGAAGACTTACGTAACTTTAGACGTGAGAATTTAAGTATGGTATTCCAAAGTTTCGCATTATTTCCCTTCAAAACAGTTGTTGAGAATGTCGCATTTGGCTTAGAAATTAAAAACGTTTCAAAAAAAGAGCGTTTAAAAAAAGCAGAAGATGCTTTAAATTTAGTTGGTCTAGCGGGATATAAAGATCAATTACCAAAACAATTATCTGGTGGTATGCAGCAACGTGTAGGTTTAGCAAGAGCACTTGCTAATGACACAGATATTTTATTAATGGATGAAGCCTTCTCAGCATTAGATCCACTGATTCGTAAAGAAATGCAGAATGAGCTTTTACAACTACAACAAGACATGCAAAAAACAATCATATTTATTACACATGATTTAGATGAAGCCCTTCATATTGGTGATAGAATTGCTTTAATGAAAGATGGCGAAATCGCTCAAGTTGGTACACCGGAAGAGATTGTAATTAATCCTGGTGACGACTACGTTAAAGACTTTGTTAAAGATATTGATCGTTCTAAAGTATTAAAAGTTAAACATATTATGGAGAAAGTTGAGAATGTTGAATTAGTAGATGGCATGTCATTTATAGATGCCGAGTCGCTACTTTATCAAACATTCCCTCACTTCAAATCTGGCACACACGAACTTTGGATTAAGAAAGACAATAAAATTGTCGGGAAACTTAATTTCCAAGATGTATTCGATGTATTAGCACAGGGAAATGAGGTGATGAATCATGCTTAATATGTTGCCTATTTTACCTGTATCAGATTGGGCTAACGCATTTGTAGAATGGTTAACAGAAACTTTTAGTTTTATTTTTGAACCGATTAAGACGTATCTTGGTGACTTTATGCAACTTATCATTTCATTACTAGAGTTGTTACATCCGTTTGTCTTTATCATTATCATCATGGTTCTTGCTTACTTTGTTATGAATAAGAAAATTGTTGCCCCTATTTTAGTAGGTATTGGTTTATTCTTCATTTATAACCAAGATTTATGGGATCAATTACTGAACACGATGACACTTGTTATTATCAGTAGTTTGCTATCTGTTATTATCGGTGTTCCGCTCGGTATTTTAATGTCTAGAAGCGATCGTTTCCAAGCAGTTATGAAACCTATTTTAGACTTTATGCAAACAATGCCAGCATTCGTATATTTAATTCCAGCAGTCGCATTCTTCGGAATTGGTATGGTTCCAGGTGTATTCGCATCTATTATATTTGCAACTCCACCAACAATTCGTTTAACAAACTTAGGTATTAGACAAATATCTGCTGAATTAATAGAAGCAAGTGATTCATTTGGTACAACATCCATGCAAAAATTAATTAAAGTACAACTCCCTCTTGCTAAAGCATCTATCATGGCAGGTGTAAACCAAACTGTAATGTTAGCTTTATCAATGGTTGTAATAGCATCAATGATTGGTGCACCGGGATTAGGTAGAGATGTGTTAAGTTCTCTACAACGTGCAGAAGTCGGTTCAGGTTTCGTAGCAGGTTTAAGTATCGTTATCCTTGCTATTATCATCGACCGCTTTACACAATCATCTAAAAACAAATAATCTAGGAGGAATTACTTATGAAGAACAAATGGCGTGTACTCGTACTTATGCTTTCTTTAGCACTAGTGTTAGCAGCATGTGGCAATGGTGGCTCAAGTGAAGATGGAGACTTAGGTAAAAAAGATATTAACTTATCTTACGTTGAATGGGATTCAGAAATTGCTTCAACACATGTTATGCAAAAAGTTTTAGAAGATGAAGGTTACAATGTTGAAATCACACCTTTAGATAATGCCGTAATGTGGGAATCAGTTGCTTCTGGTGAAACAGACGCAATGGTTAGTGCTTGGTTACCAGGTACACACGGGGATTTATACAAAAAACATAAGAAAAATCTTGATGACTTAGGTCCAAACCTTAAAGGGGCTAAAATCGGACTTGTTGTAAATAAAGATTTCGATGGCGATTCAATTTCTGACTTGAAAGACCAAGCTGGTAAGAAAATCGTTGGTATCGAACCAGGTGCTGGTGTTGTAAAAGCATCTGAAAAAGCAGTTAAAGATTATAACTTAGATGGATGGAAAGTTGAAACTTCTTCATCAGGTGCAATGGCTACAACATTAGGTCAAGCTATGAAAAAAGGTGACGACATCGTTGTAACTGGTTGGTCACCACACTGGAAATTCCAAAAATATGACTTGAAATACTTGAAAGACCCTAAAGGCTCATTTGGTAAAGCTGAGCACATTAATACAATGGCTCGTAAAGACTTGAAAAAAGACAGCCCTAAAGCATATGAAACTTTAGATAACTTCAATTGGACTACTAAAGACATGGAATCTGTTATGTTAGATATCCAAGAAGGTACATCTCCTAAGAAAGCTGCAGAAAAATGGGTAGATGATAACCAAGATAAAGTAAAAGAATGGACGAAAGATTCTAAGAAAGATAAATAATCCATCTTTTATAAAATGCCCCTATACCACGGGAATAATGGTATAGGGGCATTTTTTATACGTTTAACTTCCTATTTAATATATCTTCCATCATCAACCAACCTTTTTGATCCGAGTTGTCTGGGTCATATGGTTCGAAACCATAATTTAAATACATATTAATGGCTGGATAACTGGTTGTTTGTGTCGTTAAATACACTTCTTTATGACCAAGCTCAATTATTTTGTTAAGTGCTGCACTTAATAATGGCTTTGATAATTTCTTACCTTGATATTCCGGTTTAATGGCTACGAAATGTATTCTACCTATATGTAAGTCTGTTAAAGGTAATTGACCGAACCATGCTGTTGTCGTCCCTATTACGTCACCTGAATTATTCTCAATAAATAAACATCTATATTTCATTTCTTCTATATGAGAGCCAAATTCTTTATGAAACCTTTGCAATGCTTCATCTATATTTGAAAATTCCCCTGCAGCCGTTTCAACTTCTGCCCAAAGACGTTCATCCCCTTCTTCAAACATTCTAATTGAGTATCCTTCTGGTAATTCATATTCAGGTATGTTGTCTAAATGATTTCTAATCATCTTAAGCTTAATTCTTTCCATAATAATACACCTCTATTTCTATAAAGTTACTGTAAACGTTTCAAATTACAACTTGTCATATACCTATTATCTTTTTAATCTGACTGTCATAAAAGAAATTTTATTTTTATTCTCCTGTAACCTATGATATCAAAAATGGTGTTAGAGTGTATGAAGTAATAAAGATACAAAATATATAAACGCTTTAAATAGCTCATGGAGGAAATTTATTTATGAAGAAATTATTATTTGCAACAACAGCTGCAGCAGGGATTATTGCTTCAGGATTTGGCGCTCAAGCAGATGCAAGTGAATATACAAACTACTCTAATCAAAATACAAACTATAACTATACAACTACACAAGTCGCTCAACCGACTCAAGCAACTCAAACTACAGAATCAACTGATTCATCTAATACAAGTGAAGTATATAAAGAGTTTATCGCTGCTGGCGGTACAAAAGCATTATGGGATAACATCGTAATGCCTGAATCTAGTGGTAACCCAAATGCCGTAAATGAACTCGGCTACAGAGGTCTTGGTCAAACTAAAGAATCTTGGGGTACAGGTAGTGTCGCTGAACAAACTAAAGGCATGATCAACTATGCTAAAGAACGTTACGGTTCAATCGAAGCTGCAATTGCTTTCCGTCAAGCTAACAACTGGTGGTAAGATATAAATAAACATCTGCTATGTGGATTTCCACATAGCAGTTTTTTTATACACAAAACCTTTGACAAAACCAGATATACATATTATACTCAACTTGTATCTAAAATAAATACAAGAAAGAGGTTATGTAAAATGAAAATAGGTGTTATAGCAGCAAACGGTAAAGCAGGTAAACTCATTACAGAAGAAGCAATTAACAGAGGATTAGATGTAACAGCCATCGTTCGTAACGAAAATAAAACAGTGGCAACACAATCTATTATTAAAGATATTTTTGATTTAACAACTGAAGACTTAACACAATTCGATGTTGTTGTAGATGCTTTCGGTGAAATTAGAGAAGATAAACTTCATTTACACCAAGACTCTATTCAACATTTAAGTGATATTTTATCAAACACAAACACACGATTAATCATTATCGGAGGCGCTGGTAGTTTATACGTTGATGATCAATTAGAAAATCAACTATTCGATACACCTGATTTTCCAGAAGTATTTAAACCACTTGCCAAAGCACAAGGTAAAGCACTTGTAGACCTTCGTAAAAGAGATGACGTACGCTGGACATTTATAAGTCCTGCAGCAGAATTCATAGCTGATGGTGAAAGAACTGGAGAATATATTTTAGCAGGGGAAGTCTTCACTTTAAACAATAAAGGTGAAAGTAAAATAAGCTATGCTGATTACGCCATTGCATTAGTAGATGAAGCAACTGAAGGCAAGCATATCCAAGAAAGAATTTCAGTATTATCAAAATAATTCGCATTTACTATCGCAATTCTCATCTCTCAAAGTTATAATAAATAAGGAATCTAAGAGGTGAAAAGCGTGAATACACAAATATCAGTAGCAATTCATATATTATCATTATTATCTGTTAATAAAGAACCTATATCCAGTAAATTTATAGCAGGTAGCATTAATAGTAACCCTACACTTGTAAGAAAAATATGTAAATATTTAAGAAATGGTAACTTAATCGAAAGCCAACAAGGTAAATCTGGCTATCGACTCGCTCAATCAGCAGAGCAAATCTTATTAGGCGAAGTTTATAAACTTATTCAAGATGAAGAGCATTTCGCTAAAATTCACCAAGACACAAATCCAGATTGTATCATCGGTCAAAATATACAGTCTGCATTAGATGATGTTTACACACAAGTGGATCAACAAATTATTGATACACTCAATCAAACATCCATATTAGATTTAACATCTAAAATGACCGAAACCGTACAGTAAATTTAATCATATAGAAAAAGCTGGAGACATCTTTAACAACAGATGTCTCCAGCTTTATTTTCTGTATAAAATGAGGAGCGCACGATATCTCTCAGTCTTCGTGCGATACACCCCTATTTTGTGCCTTAGCGCACGATATCTCTCAGTCTTCGTGCGATACACCCTTATTTTGTACCTTAGCGCACAATATCTCTCAGTCTTCGTGCGATACACCCTTATTTTGTACCTTAGCGCACGATATCTCTCAGTCTTCGTGCGATACACCCTTATTTTGTACCTTAGCGCACGATATCTCTCAGTCTTCGTGCGATACACCCTTATTTTGTGCACTAGCGCACGATATCTAATTAAAAAACACCAAATATATAAGAATATGTATGAAATTATTTAATCCATGCGCTACTATGGCTACTTCTAATCGGTTGGTCTTTAAATAAAGTGCACCAAATAATAATCCTAATCCAAAGTAAATGATAAACTCACCTATACTTGTTGGTCCATGTAACAATCCAAATAGTACGCTAGATACGATATATCCTATTAATAGATGTCCTTTAAACACCCCTTTTAGAATGAAACCTCGAAATATAAGTTCTTCGAATAATGGTCCTAGTATCACAAATATAATAATAGAGATGTATAGAGGTAATGTGTTTAAATCTTTATATACCTCCATTTGATTTTGTGGTTGTCCTATTATTGCTGATACAGACCAATACATGATAAGTGCGATACCTAATGTACTAATGGTATAAATGATGTCTGTTTTCTTTAAAGGTTCCAATTTAATGAGTTGTAATTGGAATCTATGTATTAAATAAAATAATAGGCTAAATAATAAACATCCTATTAATACAATGAACCAATTGCTAGCTAACGCAATCGATGTATATGTACCCATACATATTATAATGAGCAAACATGACTTCAAGGTCACATACTTCGATTGATTTTGAAAAATCGACTCATTATCTTCGAATATTTGTTTCGTACTCATTTATTTATCCTCATTTCAATAAATTAACAGATCATTTTTATAAATAAATGTATTTCATTTATTATAACAAAAATTTTGAAGAAATAGCGATCTATAGCTTCTTTTAAAACAAACTGTTTGTAAATTTTTAACAAACTATACTAACATTACCAAGGAAAATGACGTATATTATATGTATATAAAATTTTATTTTGCAGGTGATTTCAAAGTGAACTATTTTATTGTAAATAATATCAATCATAAAATAACAGGTATTGAAAAGTCTGTCATGAACAGGCTAAAATTATTTAATGATTTCAACTTGGAAGCTAAAATTATCACGTTAGCTTGGAATTCAAGTTTACATAAAAATTCCCATACATTCGGCGTAAGTAAACAAGTCTTTTCAATGTATGATTTCTTCCAGGAATCGATTAACGTTCAAATTAATACTGTTAGAGACTGGATAACATTTTGGGAAGATGAGCTTAATTATGAGATTAAATATGTACCTAATTCAAATGATTTAAGGGTCTATCAAAATGGTATAAGAATTATATATGCAAGTTTCCGTGATTCGGACTATAAATTATTAGACTATGTGAACTACTTTGATACGAGAAATGTAAAAATGAAACGAGAATATTACGATTCTAGAGGTTTCTTAAGTCGTGTTAGATATATGCGTACTAAAGAAATGCCTGTATGTGATACATATTTAACACCGAGCGGTAAAGTAAAACTCGAAATTTACTTTGATCCTTATCAAGAAAAAGAAGTTGTCACTCGAATAATGCTCTTTGATTATAACGCTAAAGATTATACATTTGATAATACAAATGAACTAACAGCATTCTTCTATGAACAGTTATACAAAGACGGTGACTTGTTCTTTAGTGATAAGACAGCCATCACTTCTCCACCATTTTTAATCACAGACAAAAAAGTGCCGGTTATTTCTGTATTACATAGTACACATGTGAAAAACAACAATGATATTGAAGGTTCAGATATTAAAAATATTTATAACTGTGTCTTTAATAACTTAGACCGTTTTTCTGGTATTTTAGTATCAACTGCTCAACAAAAGAAAGATGTAGAGAAACGTATTCAATCGAAAATACCTGTCTTTAATATTCCAGTTGGATATGCTCAACAAAGAGAGCCAAATTTTACACCTGTTGTGCCTGATGGTCCTCTGAAACTAATGTCCATTGCAAGATATGCACCTGAGAAACAACTTGATCATCAAATTCGACTCGTCAATAAACTGAAAGACGATTTCGACGAAATTGAACTGCATTTATTTGGATTTGGTGGCGAATTGAAAAAGCTAAAAGAATTAACTGATTCATTAAATTTAGAAAATTATATTAAATTCCGTGGGTTTATCACTAACATTACTAATGAAATGCATCATTTTCATGCGAGTATGATTACAAGTAATATGGAAGGATTCTCATTGGCATTACTAGAATCTTTATCAAATGGGTTACCTGCAATCAGTTATGACATTCCCTATGGACCTAGCGAACTGATAGTTAATGGTAAAAATGGTTACCTTGTTCCTAGAAATGATGAGGACAAACTTTATGAAACCGTTAAGTCTTATTTAAGTAATCCTGACCTTCAAAAAACATTCCGAGACAACTGTATGACAGAATCACAAAAATATGCACAAAGTGAAATTATTAAGAAATGGCTTCATTTATTAGGTGAAGTGACATCATAAATTCAAATAAGAACCCCCAATTCATCATTCTGAATTAGGGGTTCTTATTTAAGTTATTTCATAGGTACTGTTAAATAAAATGTTGTACCGACGTCCTCTTTACTTTCTACCTTTAGCTGACCATCCATTTGTTCGACCAGATTCTTAGCAATATATAAACCTAAACCTGATCCACCTGTATCTTTGTTTCTAGAAGCTTCGATGCGATAAGTTCGGTCAAATATACGATGTAAATGTTGCTCGGCGATGCCTGGACCATCATCAGAAACGGCAATGCATATATTGCTGTCTTCTTTCGTGATTTTAATTTCAATCCTCGAGCCAAGTTGCGTATATTTAAATGCATTATCTAAAATATTCATAAGTATACGTTCTAATGGTACTTTATATTGTTTGAAGTAAGTAATATCTTCACATAAATTAACGTCTATCGTGCGATTTTCACTAACTATTTGTTGTTCATAAGATTGTAAAAGCGTCACAAATAGTTTATCTAAATAAATCGTTTCTAATGGATAATTATGTTTGTGATCATGACTAATTTCCATCACACTAGTCAGCTCATCAAACATCATTGTAATTCTTTGAGATTGTTTAATTAAGACACTGTAAGCTTTTTGTTGTTCATCTGATTGACTGATAATCCCCTCTTTTAAACCTTCTGCATAGGACGTAATACTCGATAATGGTGTCTTTAAGTCGTGTGTTAAGTTTTGTACCATTTCAATTTTTTCTTGTTGTTCATATTGAACTTGTTGTATTTGCGCTTCAATATTACGAGCCATAGTATTAAAGGCATCACTTAATTCTTTCATTTCTTTCGGACTATCTATTTTTATAGCTGTTTCACTATATTGTCTATTGGCTATTAATTTTGTTTGCTTATTCAACAGTCTAATCCGTTTAACTAATGGATTAATAAACAACATACAAATAACTGTCGTTAAACAACTTGAAATGATCGCGCTAATCGTCAAAAGTAATGTTGTATGTGCATCAAACCACATCCATTTATATGCAATTGCTAGAATAATTGTCGTTAATACAATGCTACTGATAAATGCAGTGATAATTTGTGTTCGAATTGTAAGCATTTATTTCGCCCTTTCAAATTTATAACCTAATCCCCAAACGGTTTTAATAACATATTCATCATATTGATGTTGTTCTAACTTTTCTCTTATACGACGTATATGTACATTTACTGTGTTGGCATCTTCGTAATAGTCGTATCCCCATACTTTTTCGAGTAGTTCTGATTTAGAAATAACCATTTTCTCGTGATCTGCTAAATACCAAAGTAAATCAAATTCTTTTACTCTTAATGATACTTCTTGATCATTTACTTTAATGATTTTTTCTTGTTTACATAATTGTAAAGATCCGAATGTTAAGTAATCTTGTTTATGATACTTTTGTGTACGATTTAATAAGTTATGCGCTCTTAGCACGAGTTCACGTGGGCTGAATGGTTTCTTTATATAATCGTCTGCACCTAACGTCAATGCATAAAGCGTATCGTGTTCTTGCGTCTTAGCTGTTAAATAGATAAACGGGATGTCTAGTTCTTGTGTTTTCATTTCTTTTACGACATCATAACCGTTTTTTTCAGGCATCATAATATCTAATATCATTAAATCAATTGTGTCATTCAACTGATGAATGGCTTGTTGTCCATCAGATGCTGTCACAACTTGATGCCCTTCATATTCAAAGTAAGTCTTACAAATATCTAGAATATCTTGTTCGTCATCTACAATTAATATATGCGCCATAATCTCTATCCCGCTTCCTTCTTCATAAACTTCTTAACAATAGCAGCTACTGATAATTTACGTAAACTTCTGATATTTAATACAATTAATATAAAACCAACAAGTTGCAGTGGATACGTAAAAATCATATCTGCTAAAATATAATTTATCATTATAAATATACCAAAAAGTGCTGCGTAATACTCCAGAAATCCGATAATTAAAGCTAATCCTAAAAATATTTCACCTAAAGGAATAACCCATTCCCAAAAAGTCGTATAAGGTGCAATAATATGCTCAAAGAACCACTTGTACCACATTGGAGAATCTTGATTCTGAGCGATTACTTGCGTTAATCCTTGTAAACTGAAACCACCAGTTAATTTTTCATAACCTTGCATATAGATTAAATAGCCACTATAAACGCGTATGATTAAACATATGAATGTACATATCTTTGTCATGACATGCTTTCTCCTTCTATAAAGTTTAAGGGAAACGTATTTATTTTAATTTAGCACTACCAAATTCAACATGTGCTTTATCACAATAAATTGTCACTTCATTATATTTAGACGTGTCCATGTCTTTTAAATCAAATGTTTGTTCCATCTTATCGTAGTCTACTTTATCAATTTTCATACCGTTTTTAACATCGCCATCTTTAGTTAAATAAACATGTAAGTCAGGTCCTTTTGATGATTTGAAATCTGATAGCATTAATTTACCATCTTTAATCATTGCTTTACCTTCTACTTTTTCACCATTCATAGATTCAAACATACCAGACATCTCCATGTCTTTCATGTCACTGTCTTTCATGTTTTCTTTACTCATGTCTTTATCTTTCATTTCAGTTTTCGTATCCATCTTATCATCTTTATGCATATCATTATTACCACATGCACCTAATAATATTGTTGTTGTTAATGCAAATGCTCCAAATGTTGTTTTAGTTAAGTTCATTTAACACATCTCCTCTTTAGTTGATATGTTAAGTTTATGCCCTATGACATCAATAAACCATTAACTGTTTATTAACTTCTATGAACTCATTATTAATTCTCGATTATATCAACACTTTGCGTTTCAGAACGACTCATGAATACTTTTTTCGTCATATTGATAAATAATCCGGTCTCTACAACGCCTATAATAGATATTAAATCTTGATTTAATTGTTCTGGATTATGAATCTCTCCAAACTCACAATCTAATATGTAATGATCGTTGTCTGTCGTATATACATTCGAATCTTTCATTCTTAATGTCGCTTGGCAACCTAAACTTTCTATTGCACGTGCTGTTATTTCCCATCCAAAAGGTACAACTTCTACTGGCAACTTAAACTTACCTAACGTCTTAACGTATTTCGTTTCATCTATAATCACAATAAAATTATCCGTTGCATTCGCAACAATTTTTTCACGTAATAGCGCACCACCACCACCTTTAATCAATTGAAGATTTTCATCAACTTCATCAGCACCATCTATAACCAAATCTAAATGAGTCACTTCTGAAAAATCAGTAAGCGGAATATGATGAATACGCGCTAACTCAGCAGTATCTTCAGATGTTGGTACACCTTTAATTTGAAGACCATCTTTAACACGCTCACCTATCTTCTCTATTGCATAATGCATAGTTGAACCTGTACCAATTCCTATCGTCATACCATCTTGTATATCGTTAATCGCTTCATAAGCAACTTGTCTCTTAAGACCATCTTGATTCACATTGAACACCTCATTCGATTTTTTCAATTATTGTTTCAAGTTTAACACACCAAAAATATATGTTCAGAGTACAAAAAAGCTGAGGCAACCAAATGCCTCAGCAACAAAACTATATATAAAATTATGGATTATTTAGTTTGAGAAGTTTCTTGATCAGTTCTTGGTAATGGGTAGAAACCTGCTACAAACTGTTTCCATAATGGGTCTGGTAAATCATGTTTATCTGCTCTTTCAGGATCGAACACAGAAACGATTTCGTCTTCTTTTCCTTGTTCGATTTTTGATACGAATTGGTAATCAAGTAATAATTCTCTACCAAGTGCAATGAGTGGTGCACCCGTTTCAAATGCTGATAATGCATCATCAGCAGTAAAGATTGAACCAATTCCTATTAATGGCACGCGACCATTTATCCATTCTAATAATAATTTAATACGTTCTTCACCTTTATATTGACCTTCTCTTGTTGTTGAATGAATATCCATTAATGACACATGTAAGTAATCAAGTGGTTTTTCAGATAAAGTCTTAACAAGTTGTTCTGTTAATTCCATAGAAATACCTGGAGATTCTACTTCTTCAGGAGAGAAGCGATAGCCTACGATAAAGTCAGGTGTTGCATGTTCACGTACAACTTTAAGCACAGCATCAATAACTGCTAAAGGATATTTCAGATGTTCGCCCCATTCATCATCTCTTCTGTTGTAATAAGGTGAGAAGAATTGATGAATTAAATAATGGTTAGCACCATGAATTTCAACACCGTCAAAGCCAGCATCGATTGCTATTTTAGTAGCGTTAGCAAAAGATTCAATAGTATGTTCAATTTCTTCTACAGTTAATGCTCTCGCAACATGTGTTTCTTGTTGTCCGAAGCCCTTCACTTCAACTTCACTAGGAGCAGCTGCTTCACCAGTTGGCGTTAATCCAGGTAATGACATCGCACCACCATGATGGATTTGAATTAAAGCTTTCGCACCATTTTTCTTCATAACTTCCGCTTGTTTCCTAAGCCCAGCAAGATCCGCTTCTTTAGATACAGAAGGCTGTCCAGGAAAAGCTTGGCCAAGCGGTTCAACATAACTCGCAGCAGTAATAGAAATACCAACATCTTGAGAACGCTTTTCTATATATGGAATTTCAATATCAGAAATCGTACCATCTTCATTTGATGAAATATGTGTTAATGGCGCAAGCACAAATCTATTCTTAACTTCCACACCATTCGGCAATTTTAAAGATTTAAATAAAGGTTCATATTTTTTGTTCATTTTCAATAACTCCTCCTTATGAAATAACACTATACCACCATCAGAAAATAACATGCCAATTTAATGCTTATAGAAATGGTATGAAATAGGAAGAATTGAAATATTATTTTAACAGTTGTAAATAACACAATTATATTTCTAGAACTCTTTCTAAAATTCAACATTTATATATGATTGATTTCGTTCATATTTATTAATTATTTGAACAATATTCGTTCTAAATGACATAAAACGTTCAAAGTATTGAACAGTTTGAATACAATTGCTATGCTTGAACACAATAAGTAAGCGCTTACTTATAAAGAGGAGGTGTTATTTTGAATATTACAGACCTTATTGATGAAAATACATTTATTTTTGATAAAAATATTAAAACTAAAGATGAACTCTTTACCTCACTTTCAGAGAGCTTATATCAAAATGGTTATTTAAAGAATAAAAACAAATTTCTAAAAGACTTGTACAAAAGAGAGAAACTAATTTCAACGGGAATTGAGGATGGTTTCGGGATACCTCACACAAAGTCAAAATATATAAAAAAACCTTTAATTACTTTTGCAAAAACGTCTGAATTGCAAGATTACACTGCACTAGACAACTCAAAAATTAACATAGTATTTCTTATTGCGTTACCTAAAAATGCACAAGATTCTCATTTATATTTATTAAGTGAATTAGCGAAGTTATTAATGGATTCTAATTTCAGAGAAAATATTAAGAGAGTTAATAATCCAGATGAAATATTAAACATTTTAACTTTATAGGAGGGATATTATGAATATCGTTTGTATTACTGCATGTCCTACAGGTATTGCTCATACGTATATGGCAGCTGAAAAACTTAACAAGGCTGCTAAAGAAATGGGTCATAACATAAAAATAGAAACTCAAGGTTCAAAGACAGATAATATTTTAACTAATGAAGATATTGAGAATGCAGATTTAATTATTATTGCTGTCGATAAAGAAATCGACTTACGCAGATTTAATGGTAGAAAAATCAAAAAAGTATCTACTGCACAAGCAATAAAAGACCCTAACAATATTATTGATGAAGCCAAAAATAATATTGGCTTAATAAGTGTTGAAACCAAACATGAGAATAATTCCAGAAGTAATAAGTCTGGTATATATAACCATTTCATGAATGGTGTAAATTACATGCTTCCATTCGTAATAGCTGGAGGAATTTTAATAGCAATTAGTTTTGCTTTTGGTATAAATGCTGCTGATCCCGAATCAGATTCATATAATAAGTTTGCTGCTGCACTTTCAAAAATTGGAGGAGATACAGCTTTTCAATTGATGGTTCCTGCTTTGTCTGCTGGTATAGCATCTTCAATTGCCGGTAGAGCAGGATTTGCACCAGGGTTAGTTGCAGGTACATTAGCAACCGTCGATGGATCTGGTTTTTTAGGTGGAATGATTAGTGGTTTAATGGCTGGGTATGTTACAAACGCATTAGCTAATAAAATTAAAATTCCAGCTTCTATTTCTGCACTTTACCAATTAATCATTGTCCCTTTATTATCAATTTTAATAGTTGGATTAGCCATGATTTTTCTTATAAATACACCAATATCTTGGTTACTTGAGGTATTAACAAATTGGTTAAATAATCTAGGTAAATCTTCAGGTATTTTATTTGGACTTTTAATCGGTGCAATGATGGCAGCAGATATGGGTGGTCCAATAAATAAATCTATTTCTACATTTTCTATAGGTTTGATGTCTGCAGGTGTTAATGCCCCTATAGCAGCATGTATGGTTGCAGGTATGACTCCTCCATTAGGTTTAGCCTTGGCTACTTTGCTATTTAAAAATAAGTTTACTGATGAAGAAAAAACATCTGGAAAATCTTGTTGGATATTAGGTGCATCATATATAACAGAAGGTGCCATTCCATTTGCAGTGGCTGATCCACTAAGAGTAATACCAAGCTTAATAATTGGATCTGCTACTGCAGCTGCTATATCTATGGGCGCAGGTGTTACATCTCTAGCTCCACACGGTGGAATTTGGATATTATTTATTCCAAATGTCATAAATCATTTAGTTATTTATATAATTGCAATCATTAGCGGAACTATTGTAACAGCGTTATCTGTTGGATTCTTAAAGAAAAGAGTCTCGCTAGAACAGGAAATGAAATCTAAAGAAATTATTAAAAATAAGGTGGAGATATAATGTTATATAATATGAAAAACTTACTAAAAGTCGCAAATGAACAACATTTTGCAGTTCCAGCATTTAATATTTGTAGTTTTGATATGCTTAAATCAATTATGGAAAAAGCAGAAGAGTTAAATTCACCAGTCATTTTGGAAATTCATCCAGATGAAATTCAATATTTAGGTGATAATTTCGTATCTGTAGTGAGAGCATATGCACTGAATAGTAAAGTTCCTGTTGTCATTCATTTAGATCACGGTGGCTCATTATATGATGTTACTAGAGCTATAAAAAATGGATATACCTCTGTTATGATTGATGCATCAACAAAACCTTTTGAGGAAAATATTGAATTAACAAAAAAAATTGTAGAACTAGCACATAATGTTGATGTTTCAGTAGAAGCAGAGTTAGGTACAATAGGTAATAACGGATCATCTGAAGGTGGTACTGATGAAATAATATACACTGACCCAGATCAAGCTGAATACTTTGTTAATGAAACTAATATAGACACTTTAGCTGTAGCAATAGGAACTTCTCATGGTCTGTACCCTAAAGGAAAAAAACCTAAATTAAATATAGAGTTATTAAAAGAAATCAATAACCGATTGTCTATTCCAATAGTATTACATGGAGGTTCTGGCAATCCTGATGAAGAAGTAAAAGAATCTATACTGTATGGTGTTGGTAAAGTTAATTTAAGTTCTGATTTAAAAAGTGCCTTTTTTAATGAAGTGAGAAATACACTAAGTAATAATAAAGATTTATATGAACCTAATGAAATTTACCCAATAGCTAATAAAAAATTAAAAGAAGTAGTAGAGTATAAATTAAATCTGTTAAATACTACTGGAAAAGCAAAATTATATAAATAACCACAAAAAAAGGTGGGCATTTCATGTTAAAAATTATTGAAGAACGTCAGCAAATTATAATAAATCATTTAAAAATTGTTCAGTTTGCAAGAATTCAAGAATTAATTGAATTAGTTAAATATAGTGAGGCTACTGTTAAGAGAGACTTAATTGATTTAGAAAAAAAAGGTCTCGTAAGAAGAACACGTGGTGGCGCAATGATCATAGATAATCAAAAAATAGATTTACCTTATTTAATGAAAATTATTAATTTTAATGAACAGGATAATAAACATAAACTTGCCGAATCCGCTAAATCTCTTATTAAAGATGATATGCTAATATTTTTAGATTCAAGTACAACTACTTTACATCTTGTAAAAATGTTATCTAAATTTGAAGGCTTACAAATTATTACTAATGGTGTACTTACAGCATCATTATTATCGGAATTCACAGATGCACAAATAAATATAATAGGTGGAACAGTTGTAAAAAAAAGGAACACTATTAATGGTGCCAAAGCATTTAATGATGCTTTAAATTATAATGCTGATATTTCATTTGTTTCATGCAGAGGATTCGATTTCAACAAAGGTGCTAGCGAAACTACCGAAGGAGAAGCGCTTATTAAACAAGCTTTCAGAAAAAATTCTAAGCATTTAGTTTTATTAGTAACTGAAGATAAATATAATAATAAATACTTGCATAAAAGCTTATCATTACATGATATTGACACTATTGTCACTGATTATAATCTATCAAATGAAGACAAAAAATTATTTGATAGAAACAATATTAGGATTATAAACTAAATAAAATATAAAGAGACCAAAACTAGGTCTCTTTTTGATTGTCTTTGAATACTGATGATTGATAAACTTTATAGCTCATTTCATTATTGAGATATCTTGTGAGTTTACTACGCCTTTAACTCACATCTTTAACAATCTCATGAGTTTATCACCTCTTTAACTCCCAGTACACGAAAAAACTGAACTTAATTTAATAAGTTCAGTTTTTCCTAATATATCCTAATCCTTTTTCTACTTTTCTTCGGATAGTTTTTTATTTGAACGTTGTTGTAATAATACAGCAACTGCTCCAATGATAACAATGATTGCAATAACACCTGCGATTCCTAGGAATTTCGCGATATAACCGACTACAATTCCGACTGCTAAGAAGTCTGTGTCTGAGAATGTAGTGGATGCTGCGCCTAAATCACCCATGAATGGTAATAGTAATAATGGTAAGAATGTTACTAAGATACCATTTAATGCTGAACCGGCTATTGCACCTTTAATACCACCTCTTGCATTACCGAACACACCTGCTGTTGCACCTAAGAAGAAGTGTGGGACAACGCCAGGTAATATAACGACGCCACCAATTAAGAACATAATAAACATACCGATGACACCTGTAATGAAACTTACAAAGAATCCAATTAATACTGCATTTTGTGCATAAGGAAATACGATAGGACAGTCTAATGCTGGTTTCGTATTTGGTACAAGCTTTTCAGAAATACCTTTAAATGCTGGTACAATTTCAGCTAAGATCAGTCTAACACCTGTTAAAATGATAAACACACCTGCAGCAAATGTCACGCCTTGAATAACAGAGAAGACAATAAAGTTAGTGCCATCACTTAATTCAGAATGAACGAAACTTGGACCTGCAAATAAAGCTGCTATGATATATAGAACAATCATTGTTAGTGAGATACTAATTGTACTTTCTCTTAAGAAACTCAATCCTTTAGGGAAGTTAATATCTTCTGTTGATTTTGATTTCCCAGAAAATAATTTACCAACTTCTCCTGCTGCCCAATAACTAACTGTTCCAAAGTGACCAATTGCTACTTGATCAGAACCTGTAATTTTCTTCATTGTAGATTGACCAAGTGCAGGTAATACAGCCATAATCAATCCTAAAATAATGGATCCCATGACAACTGTCATCGTACCTGTAATGTTACCAACAGTTAGAAGAATCGCTAGAAACGCTGCCATGTAAAATGTATGATGCCCTGTTAAGAAAATGTATTTCAAGTTTGTAAATCTTGCTATAAAGATATTAACTAGCATACCGAACATCATAATTAATGCTGCTGTTGTACCATAATCTTTCAGCGCAATTGATATAATGGCTTCGTTATTTGGCACGACGCCTTGAACACCAAATGCTTCTTGAAACATTTTCCCAAATGGTTCTAGTGAATTTGTTACGACGCCTGCCCCAGCACTTAAGACTAGGAAGCCGAGTATCGTTTTAATTGTACCTGACGTAATGTCTGCTGCTGATTTCTTTTGTACAATTAAACCGATTAACGCGATAAGCGCTACGAGTATAGCTGGTTGACTAAATACATCTACAAAAAATCCTAAAATTGAATTCATGTTGGTGTCTCCCCTTTGCTTATAATATGTTCAATCCTTTTAATTTTTCTTCTAGTTTGTTTTGTAATTCTTCTTTGTCTAAAATGTTATCTAACACGACTACTTCACCTAAACGTTGCGCATTCTCTTCTAAGTCTCTTCCACAAATAAATATATCTGCCATATCTGGACTAGCTGTCATAATATCACTGTGTTCTACTTCTATATCAGATGGTGCTTGTAAATTCTTCAAAGCTTCTTGTGCATTCATTTCTACCATGAAACTACTTCCTAAACCGTGTCCACATACTACTAAAATTTTCATATTAATCATTCTCCTTAAATATATTGATAATTTCTGATTTACTGTTTGCGTCAATCAATGATTGAACTGTTTCTTTGTCGCTTAAAATAGTTGCTAATTTCCTTAAAATTTCAAGATGTGCTTCGTTATCAATTGCGCTTAAGACAAATATTAACGATGCATAATGGCTATTATCCGAGAAATTAATATGTTCATTTAATTTAAGTAAGCTTAATCCTACTTTATGAACATCATCATTCGGTCTTGCATGTGCAATCGCAATCTCTGGCGCAATAACAATGTATGGTCCCATATCATGCACACTTTGAATCATTGAATTGATATAAGCTTGATTAAAATAACCCACTTCCAATAACGGCTGAGCTGCAATTTGAATACTCTCTTCCCAATTGGATACTTTTTCTTTAATTTGAATGTGTTCTTCTTTTATAATCAAGGTCAAATTTAGACACTCTCCTCACTTTGGCTTGCTTTTTTTATGAGTTGTCGTATTACTGCTTTTTCGCCTTTCATTAATTCTGCCCTTGCGTCTTCATCCATAATGATTTGACTCAACTGACCAAGTGCATTCAAATGTATTTGTGGTTGGCTCGTCGCAAGTGTAATCACAACTTTTACAGGATCAAATCTATCATGTCCGAAGTCTATACCATCCTCGAAATGTGTAATAGACATGCTGACCGGTACATTTACATTTTCAAAATTCGAATGCAGTAAAGCAATATTCGGACCAATGACCATATACGGTCCAAATTTATCTAAATGCTTCATAATATCGGTACCATATTGAGCATTTACATGTTTTGAATTCACCAGCATTTCAACACTCTTTTGGATGGCTTCATTTCTACTTCCAGCTTTCACGTGTGTTTCGATATGTTCTTCTGGAATGACGTCTTCTAAACTCGGACCGACCGTTTTGAAACTGGATATATATCGTTCTCTATAATCATTAATCATTTCATTGATCTTGTTTCTATCATCTTTATTCAAGAATGGTGACACTTCTATCGTAGGCACTGAAAAACCCTCTACTGGAACGGTCGACAGTATATAATCTACACCGTGAGATTTCAAAAAGCTTTCTGAAATGTCATATATTGAAAAGGCATCTAATATTTCTAACTCTGGGTAAATATTTTTTATTCGACTTTTCAACAATTGTGATGTCCCAACGCCAGAACCACATAATAAGATGACTTTAATATGTGTCGTTTCCTCGTTAGTCATGCGTTCTATTGAAGATGCAATATGAAGTGCTAAATATGCAATTTCATCTTCGTTGAATTTAACTTGATAGGTTTCTTCAAATATCCAAACTTGTTGTTTAATCGCTAAAACGACTTCATAATATTCTCTTAATATCTCTTGCTTTAGTGGGTTTTCATGTTGCATATTGAATGACATACGATGAATTGCCGGTTGTAAATGTGTGACAAGTCCTGTTATCAATTTATGATCATGCATTAGTGGAACACCTATTTGAGCACTGACCTTTTGAATAAATAATTTAGATAGTTCCGTAATATTTTGTTGTGATTGTTCTTGATGATACTTGTTTACACGTGCACCTAATAAATGCAAAGTTATAAATGCCGCTTCACTTTTAGGAAATACGATATCAAATAACTTTTCTAACTCGGCAGTTATTTGAATGGCAATTTGAAATGCCTCTGTCTTACGTAGCCGCTTATACTCTTCATCAGGGATTTCAAATACAAATTCTGCTTTGGCACGATGAATGGCAATAATAATGTGATATATTAATCCATCAATACCAACTTGAACTAATTGAAAATCTTGATTATTAATGGTCGTAATCACAGCTCGTCGTATTTTCTCAAGCTCTTCTTTCGAGAATACTTCAATACCAATTTGTGCAGTAGATTTCTTAAAGTATTCATTCACCACATGCGCATACGCTTCTCTAAGCTGCTTTTCATTACCTTCAATTACAAAACCTTTGTTCTTTTTATATTCAAGCATAAGGCCATACATTTCTAACCAAGCTTGAACACTTTTTAAATCATCTACAACCGTTCGTCGTGATACATTTAACAAATCTGCTAAACTTTGAGAACTGATTGGATGTGTTGATTCAAATAATCTTAGAATAATCTGTTCTTTTCTTTCATTCTTGGAATAATGAATATCTAACTCAACATCATTTGATGCCATGTAGCTTTCTTTATGTGATAATTTGACGCCTAAACTTTTATTTCTTTCAACATCAATATTCAATTTGTCTTTAAAGGATTCGATATATTCTAAATCATATTGAATCGTACGTTCACTCACTTGAAATAAAGATGCCAATTCAGAAATCGTGACGAAGTTGTTCTCAGATGATAAATAAGACAATATATTTCTCTGTCGTTTACTAAGCAATCAAATAACCTCCCTGCATTTATTGTAAGCGTTTACTGATTGTTATAGATGTGTAATCTACTTCGTTATATAATCCGAAACATTTCACATCAATGCAACTGATTGCATTATTGCATAAAAAAACCGCATAATCTGATTGTGGTCAGATTATGCGAATTTTTATTAAATCAGCTATTTAGTTGTTCACACCATTCTATAATTGCGCGCCGTTTGTTAAGATAACCTCTTTGTACCATTCGAAAGAATCTTTTTTAGATCTATTACCCGTTCCGTTACCATCATCATCTTTATCGACATATATAAATCCGTAACGTTTACTCATCTCACTAGTAGACATTGATACTAAATCGATTGGGCCCCATGCTAAGTATCCCATTAAATCTACACCGTCTTGTACGGCTTTTTTCATTTCTTGTATATGTTTTTGTAAATAATCTATTCTATAAGTATCATGAATGCTTCCATCTTCTTCTACGACGTCTTTCGCACCTAATCCATTTTCTACAATGAATAATGGTTTATGATATCTATCCCAGAATTCATTTAACACGATACGGAGTCCTATTGGATCTATTTGCCAACCCCAATCTGATGCTTCTAAGTATGGATTTTTCAAACTATTCATCAAGTTGCCTTCTGTTACTTCTCCTTCTTCACTGTTTGCGGATAGTAACGACATATAATAACTAAATGAAATATAATCAACTGTATATGCTTTAAGTATTTCTAAGTCACCATCTTCAATTTTTAATGAAAAATCATTTTCTTTTAAAAATTGTTTATAGTAGTTCGGATATTCTCCTAATGCGTGAACATCTGTATAAAGTAGATTCATTTGATCTTCTTGCATAGCTTTTAATACATCTTCTGGATTACATGTATATGGATAATGTTTCATTCTCGCTAACATACAACCAATTTGTGCATCTGCATCAATTTCTCTAAGAGCTTTTGTTGCTAAACTAGATGCTAATAATTGATGATGTAGCGCTTGATAAGATGCTTCTGTCGGATTCTCTAATTTATCTGAAATGATACCGCCACCTGTAAATGGTGAAATATTAATAATATTGATTTCGTTAAATGTCATCCAATATTTAACTAAACCTTTATATCGGTTAAACACAGTCTTAGCATAATGCTCGAAGTGTCCAACAACTGCGCGATCTATCCATCCATTATATCGCTCTGTTAAACCATATGGCGTTTCATAGTGACTCAAAGTGACAACAGGTTCGATATTATATGATTTTAATGTTTTGAACACTTTCTCATAAAATGCTAATCCCGCTTCATTTGGTTCTGCTTCATATCCTTTAGGGAAAATTCTAGACCAATGAATAGATAATCTAAATGCTTTAAATCCCATTTCAGCTAATAATTGAATATCTTCTTCATAACGGTGATAAAAATCAATACCTTCTCTTTTAGGGAATCGACCGGTATGTTCACCACTCAACACTTTCTGAATATGTTCAGTTGTCACTTCCATATGATTATCTTTCGTTCTTTGATCTTTCGGAATATACTCTACAAAGTCCGCGCTTGATAAACCTTTACCATCTTCATCAAATGCACCTTCTATTTGATTGGCTGCAGTTGCGCCACCCCATAAAAAGCCATCTTTAAATCCAGTGTTCGTCTCCATATTCATTACTCCTTTGATAGTTAATATTTAATAACTTAAGTCTTCACCATTTGTTTGAATCACTTTTTGATACCAATAGAATGAATCTTTAGGTGTACGGTCTAAAGTACCGTTACCTCGATTATCACGATCAACATAGATAAAGCCATAACGTTTCTTCATTTCTCCGCTACCTGCTGAAACAAGGTCAATACAACCCCAAGATGTATAGCCTAATAATTCAACACCGTCTTTAACGGCTTCAATCATTTGATCTAAATGTTCACTTAAATATTTAATTCGATATTCATCATGAATCTTACCGTCTTCAGTTACTTCATCTTTCGCACCAAGTCCATTTTCTACAATAAATAATGGTTTTTGGTAGCGATCATAAATTTGATTCATTGTAACGCGTAATCCTACTGGGTCAATTTGCCAACCCCAATCTGATGCTTCTAAGTAAGGGTTCTTTAATGATGCAAATGCGTTGCCGGCACCTTTTTGTTTATTAACTTCTTCATCTCCACTTTCTAATCTACTTGAATAGTACGAGAATGAAATAAAATCAACAGTATGTGCTTTTAATATTTCTGCATCGCCTTGTTCTTGTTGAATCTCTACACCTAATTCTTCAAACATGCGTTTACTATAACTTGGATATTCACCTCTTGATTGCACATCAATAAAGATATATTGTTCCCTATTTTTCTGAAGTGCTGCTAACATATCTTGTGGATGACAAGTATTCGGATAAACTTCTCCAGCGGCTAACATACAACCAATTTGGAAATCTGGATTAATTTCTTTACCGACTTTAGTAGCAAGACTTGAACCAACTAATAAATGATGTGCAGCTTGATATTTAATTTGTTCAGCATTAGCTTCATCTTCAATAATGAGCCCACCACCAATATAAGGTATGTGTAAAATCATGTTGATCTCGTTATGTGTTAACCAATATTTCACTTTATCTTTGTAACGTTCAAATACAACTCGACTGTAGTTCACGAAGAAATCAATCGTTTTTCTGTTATACCATCCACCGTATTCTTGAGCTAAATAAAGTGGTGTATCAAAATGATTTAATGTTACTAAAGGTTCAATGTCATAAGCTTTTAAAGTGTCGAACACTTTATCATAAAAAGCTAAGCCTTGTTCATTCGGTTCAACTTCGTCACCCTTCGGGAAAATTCTTGGCCATGAAATTGACATTCTCAACACTTTATAGCCCATTTCTGCAAATAGTTTAATATCTTCTTCATAACGATGATAAAAATCAATCGATTCATGACTTGGATAGTAATCGAATGTTTCTTTTAAACCTTTTGCTGGATTGAATAATGGAATTTGTCTTTCTTCTCCTGCTGGTAGTACATCCACTAAACTTAATCCTTTACCATCTACATCATAGGCACCTTCACATTGATTGGCTGCTACTGCGCCACCCCATAAGAAATCTTTACTTAAACTCATTTCAAATCCTCCTCTATAAAATAACCGTTAATATATGTTTACCTGTTTCAATCGTTTTGTGATCTTCAAGAACGACATCTTTTGCTAAATTAGAATTTGTAACAACAACCGGAATAACTGTATCGTATCCTTCTTGCTTAATTGCTTCTCTATCGAATTCAATTAAAGGTTGTCCGATTTCAACTGTTTCTCCTTGTGATACAAGCGGTTTAAAATACTTGCCTTCTAATTTAACTGTATCAATACCAATATGAATCAATACTTCAGCACCGTTGTCTGATTTTAATCCAATTGCATGACCAGTCGGGAATAAACTTTCGACAACACCATTAAATGGTGCCACAACAACATTGCTATCCGGTTCAATCGCAATACCTTTACCCATTGCTAAAGATGAAAAGACTGGATCTTGAATCGTTGTTAAATCTACAACATTACCTGATACTGGTGATTCTACTAATACATCATTTACGACTGATTCTTGTGCTGTTTCTCCAGCATCAGCACCTTTTTCGATTGTTGCTTCTTTCTTATCACTATGCGTTAAATAACCGACAATTAAACCAAGTATCACTGCTGAACCCGTTGCGATTAATGACATCCAGAATGCCATATCTAAACCTGCTTTGCCTATAAATGTTGTATATCCGAAAATACCAAGTCCACCCATAAAGAACATTTTCGTACCTGCCCAACCGATCATAGCGCCAGTAATACCTGCCACTATACAGCTATAAATAAATGGTTTCTTTCTAGGTAAAGTAATACCATAAATAGCAGGCTCTGTTACGCCAAAGATACCTGACACAAATGCTGGAATACTTAAAGATTTAAGTTGTTTATTCTTTGTTCTAAAGAATATACCTAACACAATACCTGTTTGTGCAAATGAAGCTGCAAATGTTAAAGGTATAATAATATCGAAACCTGATGTTGAAATATTATTAATGGCAATGGCTACTAGCCCCCAATGTAAACCAAAGATAACAAGTACTTGCCAGAATGCACCTAACAATAATCCAGCAAATAATGGACTAAAGTTATATAAACCTATTGCACCTGCACCAATTAAATTGGCTGCCCATGAAGAGATAGGTCCAATAATTAAGAATGTTAATGGCACAATAATGATTAATGTGAAGAATGGTACTAAGAACGTCTTCACGACATCTGGTATAACTTTCTTCAAGAATTTCTCTAATTTAGATGCGAAGAATACTGAGAACACAATTGGAATAACACTTTGTGTATAAGTCATTGATATGACTGGAATGCCTAAAAATGTTAAAGCACTTTCTGATTCAAAGAATGTCCCGCTAAAGAGCATTGTTGCATTTTCATTACCTAACGCCATTGCACTTACAAGCGTTGGATAAACAAGTGCTGCACCTAATGCCATACCAATAAACTGATTAGAGCCAAATTTTTTCGCTGCTGTTAAACCTAAGAATATTGGGAAGAAGTAGAATAATGCATCACCAATTGCATGCATAATTTGATATGTTCCCGACTTCTCTGTAAGCCAACCAACTGCTAAAAATAATGCTGCAAAACCTTTGATCATCCCTGCTGCAGCTAACACGCCTAAAATTGGTTGAAATATTCCTGAAATCAAATCAATAAAGCGATTAAATAATGATCCGTTACTTGATGAACTACCACTAGAAGCGCCATCACTCATATTTGCTTCTTTGCGAACTGCATCGTACACATCTGGAACGTGATTACCAATTACAACTTGATATTGGCCACCTGATTCCATAACCGTCACAATACCTTCCTTATTCTTTAAATATTCTGTATCAGCTTTTCCCGTATCTTTCAGCTGAAATCTTAATCTTGTAATACAATGTGTTAAAGAATTGATATTTTCTTTGCCACCGACTTTCTCTACGATATCTTTTGCTAACGCTTCATACTTCATTTAAATCCCTCCATTTTCATAGAAAAAAACCCAGAATAATACATACGAATCCCAATGTTCGTTATGCATTACTCTGGGTTTTGCCTACTTAAAGTTACAATCCCAAACAGCAAATTCACTTGCCGTTTAAAGTAATTGTTTATTAATTTAAACTTATTATAACGCTTACATTTTATTTGTCAACGCTTTCATGAAGATTTTAATAAACGAGCGATATGTAAAATAAGATAAACCCTTTCGTCATTAGATAAATCGTGATTATAATTTCTTTTTAAAAAATCACCAATTTTATCGACACAACGATTGGATTCACTATATTTTTTCTGTAACGATGACAATAATGATATATCCATCACTTCTTCTAAACTTTCAGAATTAATTAATCTCTGACTGAAGAATTTTAAATGTGTAATAAAACGCGCGTAGCTTAATTCTTCTTCAGAGATATCTAAATTAAAATGATATCTAACCAAATTTACAATACTCTGGGTGATTTTTGTAATTTCATAAACGTTTGAGATAGACTCGTTCATATTCGCATTGACAATATGCATCGCGATAAAGCCAGCTTCGTCTTTGGGCATATCAAGATTAAAATGTTTAGCTACTCTATCAATACCGAACAAACCAATTTTATATTCATCTGGATATAATCGCTTAATTTCATAAAGCAAAGGATTATTAATCACCGTACCTTCTTTATGACGTTTAATTGCATAATTAATATGATCCGTTAACGCTATATAAATGGATTCAGACAATGGTTCCTTATAAAGTTTATTCGCTTCAACAATAATTTCCTGAGAAATTAGTAATACATCATCATCTAATTCTTTAATTAAAGTAAGCATTCTTTCTTGTTCATCACTCGTCATTCTAAAAATCTTATCAATTTTATCTTTCTCAATAGCCTGGCCATTCTTCTTCCCAAAAGCAATACCAGCACCCATAACAATGCGCTCTTCCCCATTAATCTTAGAAATTACAACATTATTATTTAAGATTTTCGTAATCTTCACGACATTCACCCTTCCAATAAATGTACTGACTTTTCAATTAATTATCATTATAGCAAGAATTAAAAATAATGAAATAATTTATATAGTTGTTTTAATTCAGTTCTTATATTTTTTTGTGAGTCGGAGGTTTATGGCAGGGGGAGTTGTAGGGCCTTCGTAGTGAACACTTTCATCCAAACTTGTTCATAACGGGGGTGTTAGGTACAAAAGTCAGAAGTGTTACTATGGACCGCCTTAGTTACAAAACTCGGTCGAAGTGTTACTAACACACTCGTTATTTGCACCTTCAGCCCAAACTGCTAATAACGGTATCAGTATTTGCACTTCTAGCCAAACTTGCTCATAAAAAAACGGGACATACTCAATGTCCCGTTTCAACTCATTATTTTTACGCATGTGTTCTCTTAAATCTTAAAGTATATTCTTTAAAAGTAATGAAGCATTTATTTTTCTCGTCATATAATTTATATTTCAGAGATTCTAAACTTTCTTTAATTGTTATGGTTGTTGCGTGATGTAATGGTGGTGTCTTTTCATGTGCTTGTTCTAATTGATAGTTTGGAATTCTTGGACTTAAATGATGAACATGATGATACCCGATGTTCCCTGTCATCCATTGAAATACTTTTGGTAATTTATAATATGAACTGCCTTCTATAGCGGCTTTCACATAATCCCACTCTGATGATTCTTCGAAATATGAATCTTCAAATGTATGTTGAATATAAAATAACCAAATACCTAACATACCTGCAATAAATAACATTGGTAGAAATACAAGTACAAATGGAACTGCACCTACAATAAAGAAAATACCTACATAAAGAACTAGCAATATTATATTATGCAACCAAGTGTTACGTTTTTCTTTAGCTTTTGCATCTTTAGCATTCATTCTGTTTGAAATAAACATAAGGAATATTGGTCCTAATATAAACATCACAAACGGGTGTCTATACATTCTATATTTAAATTGAGTGAATTTTGAAGCTTCATGATATTCTTCAATAGTCATGACCCAAATATCACCAATACCACGTTTTTCTAAATTTCCGCTACTTGTATGATGAATAATATGCTCTCTTCTCCATTTTTCATATGGAAAGAATGTTAATAGCCCAGTTATATTTCCTAATAAATCATTGTTCTTTTTCTTACTCAAAAATGATCCGTGGCAACAATCGTGAAAAATAATAAATGTTCTAATAATGAAACCGGATGCCAATACACCACATAGGATCGATAATGACCAATGTAATTGATAACTTACCAAGCCACCAACAATAAGCGCAATTAATGGGATGATTGTGTTTATAATTTGAATTGTACTTTTCTTTAAATTGTTATTTTCAAATGGTTTAACCATTTTTCGAAGTAACTTTTTCTTTTCTTTTTCGATGATTTACACTTCCTTTTTATTCAATAAATATAAAAAAAGAAGCACTTGAATGAATCAAGTACTTCCATCTCTATTAATCATGATATAGCATATTTACAAGCTTTACAAACAAAAAATAAACCCAATAAAACAATTACTATACTACTAAAATTTATTTTATCATAATAACAAATTATAACTTGGTCATAACAGTTGATAATAATGACTTTTACAAAAAATTCATTTCTACTTTTTTGAAAGAAATATTATTTTGATGGTCATAATCCAGTTGATAAATGTCAGGCATTTTCATGTTTTTCCAATCTTCATATGTAAATGATCCAGTTAATTCATTAAATAATACTGCTAAAGCTGTACCATGACCTGTTATGATCAAATTACCTTCATATTGACTCAACACTTTTTGATAAGAAGGTACTATACGGTTTCTAACATCTTCAAGACTTTCTCCGTTTGGTAACCTATAATCTGTTTGACTCCATTGTCTCAAAGAAAATTCATCAAAATTTTCTACCCATTCACCTATTATTCGTTCTTTAAATGGCTCGATTTCTTTAATTTTAAGATTCAATAGCTCAGCAGTAGGTTTAATTGTATCAATCGTCCGTTTATAAGGACTTGATAATATATGTTGAATATTTTTATATTGAAAGAATTCCGACATCTGCATTGCATACTGTTTACCTAATTCAGTAAGAGGTGCTGATTCAACCTCTTTTATACGAGTATCCCTGATAGAATGCCTCACAAAATAAATTGTTCTATTCAAAATTTCACCTCATTCTCTCCGTAAACAAAAGACAAACCAAATTGTTATTCAATTTGATTTGTCTCTTGTTTAAGATATATCTTTTTATTTATTTTTTACAATTTCTTACCACATAATATTTTTAACTGTTTCATCGTTTAATGCTTTTACAATTTCAGCTACTAATTTTACTGCGTTTAAGTAGTCTTCTTTATGAAGGATTGATACGTTTGAATGCATATAACGTAATGGAACGCCGATTGAGATTGTTGGTGTACCTTCGTTTGCTACATGAATACTACCTGCATCTGTTCCGCCACCTGTTATATTATCCCATTGAACATCAATACCTTTATCTTTTGCTACGTTTTTGATGAATTTTCTAAATCCAACGTGACCGATATTCGTACCGTCCATTAACAATACAAGTGGTCCGTTACCTAATTTCGTTTCGTGATCTTGCCCTTTCATACCTGGTGTATCATAAGCAATACCGACATCCACTGCGATAGATAAATCTGGCTTAATTTTGTTTGCAGCAACTTTCGCACCACGTAAACCTACTTCTTCTTGTACAGTCGCACCTGAAACTAAGTTAATACCAAGCTCATCGTTTTTAAGTTCGTTTAATACATCAACACTTAACGCACAACCGAATCTGTTGTCGAATGCTTTTGCTGTTAAGTAGTTACCGTCACCTAAAGTTTCAAACTCAGAATAAGGCGTCACCATATTGCCGATTTCAATGCCTAGACCTTCAACCGCTTCTTTATTATCAACACCTATATCAATAAACATCTCTTTAACGTCGACAGGTTTTTTACGTTCTTCTGGACTTAACACGTGTGGAGGTTTAGAACCAATAATACCTCTGATTTCTTTACCTTCATCTGTTGTAATCGTTACTTTTTGTGAAAGCATAACTTGGTTCCACCATCCACCGATTGTTGTGAATTTAATGTAACCATCATCATCGATACGCGTAACCATAAATCCTATTTCATCTAAGTGACCCGCTATTAAAATTGTTTTAGAAGCATTTTTAGCGTTCTTTTTCCCGAAAATACCACCTAGATTATCTTCAATAATTTCATCACTTACAGGTTCTAAGTATTCTTTCATTTTAGATTTAACATTATACTCAAATCCCGAAATACCATTAATATCTGTAAGTGTTTTTAATAATTTTACTGAATCTGCCACAAAAAATCCCCCTTAAAATTAATTAACACTTTTACTATATCATTCTATTTCCAAAATGTATCAAACAAAGGTTTAATTTAATTGATTTTTCAGTATTTTAAACAAATCATTTGAATGATCAATGACAATATCAAAATTTTCAAGAAGAGGATGCATGAATAATTCATATTGAATACGTCTTTCATCTTGAGATGCCTTTAAATATTCTATATCTATTCCTCTTACATGAACATCACGGTCAAATCTTCTTTTCAGCTCAGTTTCATTATCCGTATAAATGTAGATAGATAAATCAACCCATTGGGAATCTATAAATGTAGTAGTCATACCTTCTAAGATTGTTACTTTCTTTGTCTCATCTAAACGTTCAGATTGTTGCCATGGTGTTTCAATAGTCATGATATCTATACCATTATGTAAAGCACGTATATCGCGTTCTAGAATATCAACATTATGCGCTTCAGGCATACAAGCAGTTACTTTCGCTTCATGCTCTATTCCGTTATACATATATTTCGCCTTTGTATGTTTTCTTAAATTCGTATTTACTATATAAGTATCTGTGCTGATCATGTTGTAGTCTTTTGGATCTAGACATTTTATTAATTCCTGACAAAATGTACTTTTTCCTGAACCACCATGTCCACCAATTCTAATCATGATTTGATGGTTAGAACGCTTAATAAATTCCACGATTTCTTCAATCACAGCATTCATATTTTCATTACCTTTATTCATCATTTAACCCTTTGCCGTCCAATATATGATCAATATATTTTTCTACTCGACTAACGCGTGTTGCCGGACGCTTTGCTTGACTAATATAGTAAATATATTGGCGTTGTCTTCCTGGCGTCAAATTATAAAAAGCTTCTTTTAAGTTACTATTTTGATCTAGTTGTTCTTGTAGTTCAACTGGCATTTCATATTCTTCTGTTTTCTTTAATTCTACTTTAGCACCTGACTTTTCAAGCTCGATTGCTTCTTCAACATATGCTTTAATAATATCTCGTTGTTCTTTTATTTGATCTACATTGGTGAATCTCAATTGTCTTGCTGCTTGAACATTTTTCGTTTGTTGAATGAGTAATTTTTCAGGATCTTTAAGTAATGAACCTTTATGAAATAAAAGTGCACAATATTCTTTAAATCCATGTATCAATACAACATTTTTACCTTTCAATGTATAACATGGGTGCATCCATTTATAATCTTCTTCTAAATCACATTCATGTATAATTTCTCTTAATAGTTCAAATTCATCTTTCCACTTTTTTTCACGTTGCATAAAAGCTTCAACTTTAAGGTTTTTCTCCATTTTTTCACTCCTCAATATTATTACCTGAATGATTTTAATTTATTATATACTAAATGATTAAAAAAGAGCAGATATCCTTAAATCTAAGGAATTTCTGCTCTACTTTGTGCCTAATGTCTTAATTTTCGTCTACTTTTATCATACTTTTATTCGTATCATGATAAATTTCATCATTCATTTCTTGCATTTTACGTTCTACATTTGTTATTTCTATTGAACATTCTTTTAACTTTTCTTCATATTGTTCTGTAGATACATGGGAATTCTTATATCTTAATTTATGTTCTAAACTCGCCCACATATCCATTCCAATTGTTCGAATTTGAATTTCAACAGGTATTACTTGAACACTTTCTGCTAAAAATACAGGAATAGATACAACTAAATGTAAACTTTTATATCCATTCATTTTAGGATTTTCTATATAGTCTTTTCTTTTTAATAATTTTACGTCAGCTTGTCTAAGTAATAATTTTTCAATTGTATAGACATCTTCTAGATAATTACAAATAACTCTTATTCCCGCGATATCTTGAATATTCTCTTTTGCTGAGTTCGCATTTAAAGGAAATCCTTTTCGTCTTAATTTCTTAATGAGACTTGGAAATTCTTTAACACGCTTTTCCATATGATGAATTGGATTATGTTTATAAGCAACTTGGAATTCATCGTCCAATATTTTCAACTTTGTCCCGATTTCTTCTAATGCTGCAGCATATTGATGTTGTAGTTCTACAAAATTAAACAACTCTTCTAGCGCTTGTTCAGAAGACTGCGCATATTCAATTTCACCTAAATTACTCGTAAATTCCTTCTTTAATTCTGCTAAATTGATTGTTGGTTTTCTTTCTATATACATAGATATGCTCCCTTATATTTTTAAATAAAAAATATATATCATTTCAGCTAATTATATCATTTAAAAGTTTGCGATTAAAGAAAGTCGATATACGATATATTGTTCTTAAACAGATATAAGACAAAGAAAAACGTGCGAGACTCGTAAGCCTTGCACGTTATAAATAGAAATTCAATTATCAATACTATTTCAATTCTGGCCAGTATTCTTTATTTGCTTCAATGAGGTCATCTAATATATTTTTAGCTACTGATGCACTCGGAACTGTGCGAGATAACGTTAGTGCTTGCCATAGTTTTTGATAAGATTGTTCTTCATAAGCTTCAACTGTTAATTTCTCAACACCCACCTGTTGTTCCATTAAACTTTTTTGGAATCTTGGTATTTCACCAACTGATAAAGGTTCTGGTCCTTCGCTACCAACTAAACATGGAATTTCAACCATCGCTGTTGGTTCAAAGTTTGAAATGGCACCTTTATTCTCAACAATCATTAACATTCTTTCTTTCGTATTAAACGCTATGGCTCTTGCTAAGTCTACGATATAAGATGCATGTTCATCTATTGTTAATTCCGTTCCTTCAGCAGTACCTTGATTAATGATTTTTTGACATTCACCAAATACAAATTTTTCTCGTCCTGCCATCACTTCATTCGCTCTTGTATAGTCCTTATTTGAATGTTCCACAACGTAATCAGGGAAGAAGTAATATTTTAAATATGTGTTAGGTAACGTATCTTTATCAAGTGCTTGTACATCACGCGCTTTCTTGAACGTATCATTCCAACTTGCTTCCTGTTCAATATCGCTACCCGTGTCAGTCGAATACCCAAATTGTTCAACGTGTTTAATGATACTTGGCATTAAATCATTACCAGACTTATCTCTTATATCTGTCCACCAACCGAAGTGATTCAAACCATAATATTTAACGACCATTTCTTTTCTAGATTTTAGCCCAATATTTGTTGCCATTAGTTCTTCAATACCAATAGGCATATCGCAAATA
Organism: Mammaliicoccus sp. RAM2; assembly: GCF_045897195.1. Lineage (NCBI taxonomy): Bacteria > Bacillati > Bacillota > Bacilli > Caryophanales > Staphylococcaceae > Mammaliicoccus > Mammaliicoccus sp. RAM2. The sequence continues at coordinate 43,447 of NZ_JBJNWI010000006.1, forward strand.
TTTAAAATTTTAGAATGAGGTCTTAATTTTCGAGTTGCTTCAGCTACTATTGCAGCAGGATTTGAATAATTTAACATCCAAGCATCTGGTGAATATTGTTCCATGTAATCTACAATTTCTAGTACGCCTGTAATAGAACGCATACCATAAGATATACCACCAGGTCCACATGTTTCTTGCCCAACGACACCGTGTTTCAACGGGATCTTCTCGTCTTGTTCTCTCATCGCATATTTACCAACACGTATGTGTGCCATAACGAAATCCACATTTTCAAAAGCTGTTTTAGGGTCCGTACTCGCCTGTAACTTAACACCAGGCGCTCTTTCAAGAAGTAATATTTCACAAGCATCCGCAATGGTTTGTTGTCTATCAGCATCATTGTCGTATAGTTTAATCGTATCAATCGGAAAATCTTCTAAATGATCCAGTAACATTAATATAATGCCTGGCGTAAATGTACTTCCGCCACCTGCTATTGTTATGTTAAATTTCTTCATTATTTATGACCTCCATATTTTTATATCATCGTTTCAAATGAATCTCTTACTTGAGGTACACTAAGTCCTACAATTACTTGAACATTTGTACCACTTTTCGCTACACCATGTGCCATTTGATTATGCGTGAAATAGTCGTTATCTTTCACTAAACTTGGATCTTTAACCGTTACTCTTAATCGTGTCGCACAATTTGTAACGTCTTTAATATTGTCTTTACCACCTAATCCTTCTAAGAAATAAATAGCTTTCGTATCATATTCTGATGCATTGTCATCCATCTGTGTATCAGCACTTGCTTTCTTAGACTTATAATCTTGTTTCGTATAAAGCTTAGCATCGCCATCATCAGCTACACGTCCAGGTAATGGTACATTAAACTTCTCAATAATAAACTTAAATACAAAGAAGTAAATCACAACAAAGATGATACCAATGATAAATTGTGCAACGTAAGTCATACCGTGATTAGAGAATAATGGAATCCAGTTTATTGCCGCGATTTCTATCGCGCCACCACCTTGAATACCTACTACTCCAAATAGGTACATAATTGTAACCATTGTTGCACCTAATAATGCATGAATTAAGAATAAGTAAGGTGCGATAAATAAGAATGTAAATTCTAATGGTTCTGTAATACCTGCGAAAATTGCTGTTAATCCTGCTGGTAATACTAATGCTAATACCTTTTTCTTGTTCTCTTTTGGTGTTGAAGCGTACATCGCTAACGCAATACCTAAACAACCAAATATTTTAATGTTACCTTGTAACAAGAATCCATATGGATAAAGGTCTTTAAGAGATTTAGCAGAATTAGAGAATTCTGTTAAGTGTTGAATCCAATAAGGTTTCAATCCACCATTGACCGCTGCAGGTCCATATTCAAATGGTGTGTATATGAAATGATGTAATCCTGTAGGAATCAATATTCTTTCTAAGAAGTGGAATAGCCAGACCCCTACAAATCCTGATTTCAACATGACACCTTGTAATGAACCGATACCTGCTTGTACTGTTGGCCATACCGCACATACGATAAAAGCGATTGGGATCATAACAAAGAATCCAATGATAACAACGTATGGTAGACCTTGGAAAATTCCGACCATTTCAGGTAATTTCTTATCATAGAAACGATTATGTATCCAAATAACGATTGCTGATATGAAGATTGCACCAATGATACTTGTGTCTAATGTTGGAATACCAGCTATTTCTTTTACGCCCGTTAAATTTTCAACACCCTTTGATAAATCTACTCCGAACGTCTTTGGCCAAAGGGTTAAAATTGCATTAATAAAATTGTTAAATACTAAATAAATCATTAATGCTGCTAGTGTTGCTCTACCTTGAGCTTTTTTAGCAAGTGAGATTGGAAGTCCAATCACAAACGCTAGTTCCATATGGTTGAATATTGTCCAACCACCCGCTTCAATTAAACTCCAAATTTTAAACCACATTGTGCCATCTTCAGCTATTGAACCCATAATATTTGGATTTTTAAATAATGTTGCAAATCCTACAACAATACCGAAAAATGCAAATAGTAATACCGGAACAATCATAGCACTACCAAATCGTTTAATTGCATTCATATTTTAACCCCTTTTCCTCATCAATTTATCTCCACAATATAGGAAGCGCTTACATTTGCCAATAGGTTTGACGTAAATAGAAATCACATAGTAAACTTAGATTATATTTTCATAACATGAAAATTTTTTCACTTCGAATGGAGGATTATAATGATTTTGGATAAACTGATTAATGAACATTATCAACAACTTAATGACAATGATATACATATCATACAAATGATTAATCAAAATATTCACTTGATTCATCGATTAAAAATACAAGAAATAGCCGATATATCACACACTTCAATTTCTTCTATTCACCGACTCGCTCGTAAACTTGGCTTTGATGGTTATAGTGATTTTAAAGCATACATTAAATTAAATAGACAAACATCTAATCCATCGACAGATATCATTGAAAGTTTAGAGCAAGATTTACAACAAACTATGAAACATTTAAAAATGATCGACTATGACTATATAAGTGAACAAATCAATCAAGCGCCTTACATCTACATATATGGTACAGGTGTCGCACAACTAAACGTCGCCCGTGATGCTCAACGACACTTTCTTTCTATCAATAAAAGAGTAATGGTTATTAACGACGAGAATGAACTTAAAATCGCTATGAATCAAATGAATAAAGACGATTTAATTTTCATCATTTCATTATCAGGCGAAACATCACACTTAAGAGAGAACGTCGAGATTATGCATACACGAAATATTAGTTATATTTCTATTACAACATTGAAAGATAACTATTTAGCTCAGAATGCAAGCTACAATATATACGTTAATAGTTCACCGATAGAACTATTTAACCAAACTTCTTATTCTAGCTTCTTACCGTATCACATTGCTTTTGAAGTCATCGTACGTAAATTCAGTGAATGGAAACTTGCTCATTAGGGTATAATTATCATATAAACGATTAAAAGTTTTATAGGAGGTTACATCATGAATAAAGTATTCATAACTGGAGAAATTCCAACAGAAGGATTAGAAATGTTACAAGAACATTTTGAAGTAGAAGTCTTTGAAGGGGATCAATTAATTACGAAACATACTTTACTTCAAAAAGTAACAGATGTAGATGCGATTATTAGTCCACTATCTACAAATATCGATAAAGAAATTATTGATCAAGCACCAAACTTAAAAATCATTGCAAATTATGGTGCTGGTTTCAATAACATTGACGTTAAATATGCTAGAGAAAAAGGGATTGATGTTACAAATACACCGAAAGCCTCAACAAATGCTACAGCAGATTTAACGATTGGTATATTACTTGCCGTATCTAGAAGAATTGCTGAAGGCGACCAGCTTTGTAGAACAACAGGATTCAACGGTTGGGCACCATTATTCTTTAGAGGTAGGGAAGTCTCCGGTAAGACTATCGGCATAGTTGGACTTGGTGAAATAGGTTCTGCTGTTGCTAGACGTGCCAAAGGTTTCGACATGAACATCCTATATACCGGACCACATAGAAAGCCAGAACAAGAAGCTTCATTAGGGGCTACTTATGTGAGTCTTGATGAGATGTTAGAACAAGCAGATTTCATTACAATTAATGCTGCCTATTCTGATGATTTACATCATTTATTCAATAAAGAAATTTTTGAAAAAATGAAAGATACTGCATATATTATTAACGCATCTCGCGGACCTATTGTAGATGAACAAGCTTTAGTTGAAGCTTTACAATCTAAAACAATCGAAGGTGCTGCATTAGATGTATTTGAATTCGAACCAGAAATTACAGATGCACATAAAACAATGGACAATGTCGTGATAACACCGCACATCGGAAATGCTACATTTGAAGCACGTGATGAAATGGCAAGAATCGTCGCAAATAATACGATTAAGAGACTACAAGGTGATACACCAGACTATATTGTGAATAAATAATAAAATAAATCCTCTCACTCATTTTAAGAGTTCGAGGATTTTCTTTTATTTAACAAGTTTTCTTTATCGATGATCGTTCTTAATTTATAAATACTTTCTTTAATATCATGTTCATCAATATATGAATAAGAAAATCTTAAACTATGCTTTTCTTTTTCTGAATATATCTCCCCTGGATGAATGAGCAACCCTTCCTCTAAAGCAAGTTTGAATAACCTTTTTAAATCAATACTTTCATTAAATCTGAACCAAATATAGAAAGATCCTTCTACTTTAGACCATCTACCAATATCTGAGAAAGATTCTGATAAAGCATCTTCCATCATATCTTTGCGCCTTTTTAAATTGCGTTTAATTTCTCCAATATGCGTTTCATGGTAATGTGCCAACCATTTAGTAGCTATAAATTGAGAAATCGAACTTGCACCATAGTCATTTTGCATTTTTAAGTCTGCTAAATGATTAATGACTCGTTCGTTACCAATTAACCAGCCTATTCTGAGACCCGGACTAACTGTTTTAGATAGACTTCCTAAATACAGCACATTATGACTTGTATCAAGCTCTTTCATAGATTTAGGAATCGGACCTTCAAACCACAGCTCACTATAAATATCATCTTCCACAACAGGAATACCCTTCGCTTTACATTGTTCAAGAATTTGCTCCTTCTCTTTCAATGTATATGTGTGTGATGTAGGATTATGCAAAGTAGGATTACAATAAAATATGCTATTACTGTAATCTTCATCTTCTTTAAAAATCGCATGAATATTATTCCTTATATAATCAATTGATAAAGGTATCATTTTGGAATGGATTTTGTGCCAAGTTCTAATTGAATTAATATAAGAAGGTGTTTCAACGATAATTTTAGATTTGGGGATTAATAATCCATCAGCTATCAACTTCAAACCTTGTAATGCACCAGAAGTGATACAAATTTCTTCTACACTACACTCAATACCTCTTTTTTTAACAAGTTCTTTAACTTGTTGTCTCAACTGAATATTCCCTTTAGGTGCTTCATAATTTGAAGTCAATTGACGACTTAAATCTTTAGAAATAATTTCATGAAATGCATCATTAGGTATTAATTTTGGCGAAAGTTCACCCGTCCCTAATCTCACCATGTCAGGTATAAATTCGCATCTATTAATTTCTCTAATATAATATTGGTTGTTCTGGTTAACACTATTACCTATATAATCTTGCCAATTTAAATTATTACTCACATACTCATTCCATTTATTTTTCGAAACATATATCCCTTTTCTTTCCTTACTTTCAAGCACGCCATAACTTTTCAAAATATCAATAACATGTACAATTGTTGATCTATTTACACCATACTTTTGTGTTAAGGCTCTTTGCGAAGGTATTTTCATACCAACTTCTAATTGACCATTATTAATATCTCTTAACATATCATCTATAATTTTTTGGTAGATAGGTTTTTCCATCAATGTAACTCCAATCTGGTTGGGCATAAATTTAATACTGGATGATTTCATTGTAGCTTATTTCTTTTATACTATACAAAAAGGAGGTTCAATCAAATGTTTCAAGCAGTCATCCACGGTCTTTTATTAGCACTCGGTTTAATTTTACCATTAGGTGCTCAAAATATATTTGTTTTTAATCAAGGTGCAAATCATAAAAGCTTAAATAAAGCTTTACCCGTTGTTATTACAGCTGGTCTATGTGACACATTACTCATATTACTTGCAGTGTTTGGCGTATCACTCATCTTAAATCACTATCCATCATTGCAATTAATCATATATATCGTCGGATTAATTTTTCTATTGTATATGGCTTGGACGTTATGGAACGAGAAATCATCAAGCAATGGTTCAGACTTAGCAATATCAGCTAAAAAACAAATCAGCTTTGCACTATCTGTTTCATTACTGAATCCACATGCCATTATGGATACAATCGGTGTTATCGGTACAAGTGCATCACTATATTCAGGGTATGAAAAAGTCGGATTTACAGTTGCAACAATCTTTATCTCTTGGTTCTGGTTCTTCGGTCTCGCTATAGCCGGTAAGCAAGTCGGTATATTTGATAAATCAGGTAAATTTATCATTATATTGAATAGAGTATCAAGTATCATCATCTTATTCGTCGCAGCACTCATTATTAAAAATATAATCAATATGTAGAATGAGGTAAAAATGTTTTGGTTGGGATTTAAGTTGGATTTTGGGGCGCTAACGATCTTGTTTTCGACTCTTGACCGTTAGAAGCAAGTGCACATCTCTCATCTCAATATTTTAAATTACAAAAAGCTAGGACGATTGATTATTCACGTCCTAGCTTCTTACTTATATTGTATTTTATTAACTATGCTTTGCCGTTGGATTGGCATTTATAAATAATTGATTCGACAGTTTGTTCGATTGCTTTTTTACTTGGGTTCAAGATTTGCTGTGGATTAAATAAACTCGTATCATTAGTTAATACTTCTCTAAGTTCATTACTCCACGCAATATTAATTTCGGTATTAAAATTAATTTTTGCGTGACCTAATTTTATGGCTTTTACTAAATCTTCGTCTGATATACCTGATGCACCATGTAATACTAAAGGTATATCAATCGTTTCTTGAATTTCTTTCATTTCTTCAAATCCTAAATTAGGTTCACCTTTATATTTACCGTGTACTGACCCGAGTGCTGGTGCCAATGTGTCTATATGTGATTTTTGTGCTAAGTTTATACAATCATCTAACTTCGCATATTGTACATTTCCTATGACACCGTCTTCGTTTCCACCAATTGCTCCAACTTCACCTTCTACAATCACATTATTTTTATGTGCATAATCTACTACTTTCTTGGTAAGTTCTATATTTTCTTCAATTGGTAATTTAGACCCATCAAACATAACTGAATCATAACCAGCATCTACTGCTTTCTTACATCCTTCAACAGTTAAACCGTGATCTAGATGTATAATTACTGGTACTGTTATATTCATTGACTCTATTTTATTTCTGATTGTTTTACAGATAAAATCATACCCACCTAAAAAGTCTATAATTTTATCTGTCGTTCCTAAAATAATGGGGGAACGTGTTTTCTCAGCAACTTTTAAAATACATTCAATCCATATTAATCCGTTAACATTAATTTGTGGGATAGCATAATGTTCTTTCTTTGCTTTGTGTATAAATGTATTCATTCTCTAACGTTCCACCTTCCTTTTTTAAAGTGTCTTTGATTGTTTATTTACTAATGACTTAGGTTCATTCGAAAGTAGCGACTCTTTACATTTCACAGCAATTTCTTGAGCTTTATAGCCGTCATCTATTGAGCAAATTACATCAGTGTCATTTAAGATAGCTTCAATAAAGCCATCCATTTCTACTTTATAAGCGTCACTATAACGTTCTAAGAAGAAATATGGCGGATTGTCTTTAGATATTCCTTCAGCTCGATGATAATTTAATGTTGTCGTTTGTTCATTACCTACATCAATTGCACCTTTATCACCCAATACTTCAACTCGTTGATCATATCCATATACACTTCTTCTACAGTTTTCAATCATGGCCATTGAGCCATTTTCAAATTTAAGGGTTACAAGTGCTGTATCGATATCATCATATTGAGCAATGTCTGGATTTACCAGCGCTCCACCAGTTGCATACACTTCTGTTATTTCAGATTGCATTAAATATCTTGCCATATCAAAGTCATGAATCATCATATCCATGAAAAGTCCACCTGAACGTTTAATATATTCTACTGGTGGTGGCTCTGGGTCTCTTGAAGTAATCCTTAAAGTTTGAATATTACCGAGTTCACCTTTATTTAAAATATTCCTCAATTCTTTGAAGTTTTTATCAAAGCGTCTATTAAAGCCCATTTGCAGTTTCACATTTGCTTCTTTTACCGCTTCTAATGCAATTTTCGCTTCATCAATAGATAAACTAATCGGTTTCTCGCAGAAGATATGCTTTCCTTTTGCACAAGCTTCTTTAATGATATCTACATGCGTATCGGTAGGTGAACATATTACTACTACATCTACCTCAGGATCATTAATAATATCCATATGGTCCTTAGTTTTATTTTCTATTCCTGCTTTTTTAATCCAATCTTCCATCTTGTCGCAATATAAGTCTGAAATCCACTTAATCTTTACATCTTTATGTGTTCTTAAATAGTTTATATGTAATTGGCCAATTCTACCTGCTCCAATTACGCCAAATGTTAGTGTCATATCTTTCTTCCTCCTATGCTAATCCAAGTGGTGAGAATAATACGTAAGTGCCTATAACTACAAGTACGATAATACCACCTACTAAATATCTATGTTTCCAAGGTGTGATATCTACTTTTGCGTAATTTACACTGAAATCAAACTCATCAGATGGTTTCCATTTATTGAATAACATCACTATAAGTAAATCTACAAAGAAAAGTACACTTAATACATATAAGAAATGTATTTCTGTAATTAATACTTTTGAAAGCGCATACAATAGAATGTGTAAAATAAACATCACTTTAGCACCAAGCTGTGATGTACGTTTTACAAAAAATCCTACAAGTACAAGTACTAAAAGTGGCATATTATAAATACCATTAAACTCTTGTACAACTGCATATAAACCTTGTGGGAACAATGAAATCATTGGTGCAATTATTACAACAATTACACCTACTAGTACTGTAACCAACCTTCCAATTCTTGATACTTGTTTATTGCTTGCTTCTTTATTGATAATTGATTTATAAAAGTCCAGTGAGAACAATGTTGCTGTACTATTTAACGATCCAACAAACGAACTTAGAATAGCACCAAAAATAACTGCTCCAAATAAACCATATGCCCATTCTGGTAATACTTCATTAACAAGCATTGGATAAGCATTATCAGGATTTGTAACTTTATCTCCTAACATATTGAATGCCAACACACCTGGAAATACTAAGAATAAAGCACCAAAAATTTTAAATGTACCAACATACATAGCACCTTTTTGTGCTTCTTTTAAATTTTTACCAGCAAGTGCTTTTTGAACAATCATTTGGTTAGTACACCAGAAGAATAAATTATTGAAGAACATACCAAAGAATAACGTTGGCCATGGTACTATTTTAGAATCAATTGCACCTAGTGAATTAAGCTTTTCTGGCGTGTTCTGAACGACTTTATCAAATCCATGTAAGAAGCTTCCATCTCCGAAAATAATGAGACCTAATGTGGGTATAGCAAGTCCACCTACAATTAAACCGACACCATAGATAGAATCACTATGTGCACTTAAAGATAACCCGCCTATGAACAAATATATAATTCCTACAAGACCTATGACTGTTGATATTAAAATAACTGCAGTCATATCACTTATATTTAACATTTCACTTACGTTGAAAATTTTATTAAATACAAGTGCACCAGAATATAATACAACTGGTAAGAATGAAACTACATAAGTAAATATGAATAATAAAGATACGAGTCGTTTCGTGAATGTATCAAATCTCATTTCAATAAAATCTGATATTGTATCAACACCATACCTAAAATATCTAGGTAAAAAGACAAGTGCTAATATAACAATAGCTACTGATGAAGTTACTTCCCATGCCATAACTTCCATACCTGCAACGAAACTTTGACCATTTTGACCAACTATTTGTTCAGTAGATAAATTGGTCATGATAATTGTAGAAGCAATTGTAAAACCAGTTAAACTTCTACCACCCATAAAGAAACCATCGGAATTTTGAGTATCGATTTTTCTACTCCGTAAGTAAGCATATACACCTACACATATAACAACTAAAATAAATGAAATTGCTGCAAACATACTCATGATAATTCTCTCCCTTTAGGAGCCCTTAACTCCTATACCATTTTGTTTTAAATTTTATTGATATTGTGCAATATACTCTTTTGCTTTTTTAGCATATATAAATGGATTTGCAATCGCTGGATCTTGTTCAGCTTCAACTACAATCCATCCACTGTAATCAGATTTATAAATTAAATCTAAGATAGGTTTAAAATCTATTACACCGTCTCCAGGTACTGTGAACATACCTTTTTTCACACCATCCAAGAAGCAACTACATTCTTTATCTACTGCTTCTTTTACATCTTGTCTAACATCTTTAAAGTGAATATGTTTTATCCTATCTTCATATCTTTTAAATATGTCAATCGGGTCTTCGCCTGAAAGGACAAGGTGTCCTGTATCAAATAAGAGAGAAACATTATCTTTGTTTGTTCTTTCCATTAACTCGTCTATTTCTTTTGTCGTTTGTACACCTGTACCCATGTGATGGTGGTATACGATTTCCATATCTTTTTCGTGTGCTAATTGCCCTAACTTCTCTAAACCATCTACTAATAATTGCCATTCTTGTTCTGTAAATATAGGTTTTTCTTTAAATAATGCTTTCGTTAAATCCCCTTGAATACTATTGCCTTGTTCTGAAACAACAATAACTTTTGCGCCTAATTCATATAAAAAATCTCTATGTTTTATAAACGCTTCTTCTGTTACTTCATATGGTTCCGAAGTTAAATATAAACTCAACCATGCACTTGCGACAGATAATCCTCTTGGTTCCAAATATGATTTCAAGACTTCAGGATCTTTCGGGTACTTGTTACCTATTTCTGTACCTTCATACCCAGAGAGTGCCATTTCACTAATACATTGTTCAAATGAATTTTCACGCCCTAGTTCTGGCAAATCATCATTTGTCCAAGCTATCGGTGCACATGCGTATCGAATATTTTTAGTCATTTACTTCACCTCATAACGTAATGATTGTTTTCTTCTCATACGATTCTTGCATTGCAATTGCAACTTCTGTACTTTTTAATCCATCAATACCTGTTATTGATGAAGGAACATTATTATTGATAGATTCTATAAATGCATTAATTTCATTAATAAATGCTAATTTAAAGCGTTCAGGAAAATGACCTGAAGTTGGTCTAACGACACCGTTTTTGTCATAAACTGTAACTAAGTTTTTCTCAGGTGCATTTCCGATTCTTATCATACCTTCAGTTCCTATAATTTCTGTTTCAACATGATATCCATGTTGAGCATTTCTTCCAGCTAATAAGTATGCGATTGTGCCATCTTCTAATTCTGCCAGACATGCACCTGTTTCCAATTCTTCACATTCGGTTAATTCAGGTGCTGCTATGTTATTACCTAGTGAATAAACAGTTTTAAATTCTGAACCTGTAAACCAACGTACAAGATCAATATCATGAATCGACATATCTAAAAATATGCCACCACTTGCACTGTTCTTCGCAAATTGTATAAAGCTGTCTAACCCTGCACTAGGGTCAATTCCATAACATCTCATTGCTGTAATTTTGCCTAGTTCACCATTCTGAACAACGTCTTTAGCAAATTGATAAGAATCATCAAATCTACGCATAAAACCTAACTGAAATACTTTATCTGAGTGACTATTTATTTTTTCAACAACTTGTTTAATATTGTCTAACTCAAGTCCAATAGGTTTTTCTGAAAAGACATGTAAACCTTTTTCTAATGCTTGTGAAATTTGAACTGCATGAAATCCACTCGGTGAAACAATTACAACTGCATCAAGCTCGTCGTTTTCTATCATCTCTGAATAGGATGTATAACAATTTTTTACTCCTAATTCTTCTTTAGCATATGCTAATTCTTGCTCAACAACACTTGCAACAGCGAATAATTCTGCACCCTTTACATGGTTAACAATGTTTTCTGCATGCACTTTTCCTAATCTACCTAAACCAACTTGACCAATTTTTATTTTTGCCATGTTATGAATCTCCTCTTTAATATTGTTTTGCTTTCTTCAAAGCTTGAACCTTTTCTTGATAGGATGTATTTATATCTGGTTTTTCACTATGTTCGGATACACCAACATTCCAGAATGATTCATATCCATCAGTCATCGTTTTAGGTAAAGTCTTTATTTCTATTAATGTTGATTTTGTTTCTTTTTTAGCATCTTTAATTGCATCTTCTAACGCTTGAAGACTATTAACTTTGTAAGAAACTGCACCATATCCTTCTGCAATTTTCTTATAATCTACATTCATGACTTCACCGTTATAATCATTAAATTCAGTACAGAAACTTTCACTACCATTACCCATCTGTAAATTATTGATACAACCAAATCCACTGTTATCAAATAATACAATGTTGATTTTATAGTTATATTGCAATGCTGTTAGCAATTCAGTGTGCAACATTAAGAAACTTCCATCACCAACTAATGCATATACTTCTTTTTCGGGGTTTGCTATTTTCGCACCAAGTGCAGCTGCAATTTCGTAACCCATCGTAGAATAACCATATTCCATATTGTAAGTATTAAATATGTCGGTCTCCCACAATCTTTCTAAGTCTCCTGGCAATGAACCCGCTGCAGCTACAATAATCGCATCATCATCAATTGTTTCATTAACTTTAATCACTGCATTTGTCTGAGGTAATTCCGTTTCTAATGCTTCAATATATTGATTAAGTTTTTCTTTACTAAAATGACCTGATATTTCAGCTTCAAAATCATTTTTATTAATATCTACATGAGATAATCTTTCTCTTTCTTCAGACCATCGATTCTTTAAATTTTTCACTTCATCTAATGTATTAAATTGACATTCACTTAATGCTTTATCCAATAAACTAATTGATATTTTTGCGTCTCCAACTACTTGTATCGCATCTAATTTATAAGCATCAACTCTATTAACATTAATGTTTATAAATTTCACATTATCAAAGTTAGCTACTGTCTTTGAGCTTGTTGTAAAGTCTGAATACCTTGTTCCAATACCAATAATGACATCAGCTTCTTTTGCATATAAATTGGCTGCTAAATTTCCTGTAACGCCAAGACCACCAAGATTCAGTGGATGAGAGGCTTCTATTGTCGATTTACCTGCTTGAGTTTCTGCAATAGGAATATTCTTTTTTTCTATAAATGATTTTATAGAATCTTGAGCTTCCGAATACTTAGCACCACCACCAACAATTAATAGTGGTTTTTTAGCTGTCTTCAATAGTTCGACTGCTACATCTATTGATCTGTTCGAAGGTTGTTGTCTATCAACATAATGTACACGCTTTTCAAAAAATGATTCTGGGAAATCATATGACTCTCCTTGAACATCTTGACTCAATGCTAATGTCACAGGACCCGCTGTTTGAGGATTTGTCATGACCTCAAATGCACGAATTAAGGCTGACATGATTTGCTCGGGTCTTGTTATGCGATCAAAATATCTCGAAATTGGTTTTAACGCATCATTTGTAGTAATACCAATACTTTGAGGATTTTCAATCTGTTGTAATACTGGATCTGGTTGACGAGTCGCAAATGTATCTCCTGGTAGTAATAATACTGGTATATGATTTGCTGCCGCTGTACCTGCAGCCGTTACAAGGTTAGCAGCACCTGGACCGACAGATGTTGTCACTGCAAATACTTTTTTTCGTAAACTTTGTTTACTAAAGCCAATCGCTGTATGCGCCATACCTTGTTCATTTTTACCTTGTATTATTTTTAATTCATTCTGATAATTTGATAGACCTTCTCCTAAACCAAGCACATTACCATGACCAAAAATATTCATGACAGCTTCAACAAATCTTGTCTCTTTTCCATCAATAGAAATATATTGTTTAGTCAAAAATCTAACAATTGCTTCTCCAGTTGTTAACTTCACTGTATTAACCATGTTTAATACCACCTTAAGATTGTTCTTTAATTAAATTTTCTATTTTATCAACTGTAGGCATCGCTTCAGATGAACTATGACTACTTACAACAATCGCTGCTGAAGCTGCACCATATTTTAATGCTTCTTCAACTGATTTACCTTTAACTAATGCATAAATAAATGCGGCTGCATATGAATCTCCTGCACCAAATGTTTTAACGACATTCGCTTTAAATGCTTTACCTTCATAAGTATTGCCTTCTTTATCAAATGCATTTGAACCTTGCACACCGTGTTTAATGACAACTAAATGTGGATTAGCTTTAAATAATAGTTCACTAATTTCTTTGTCTGATAATGCTTTATATCTTTCGACCATATCAAATTCATCACGTGTTCCAATGACGACATCAGCTTGTTCTGCGACTAACTCATAATAAATAGAAGTTTCTTCTTCGTCTTTCCAACTATAAGGTCTATAATCCAACTCAAAGATTACTTGTACATTATGTTTTTTTGCTAGTAACAGTGCTTTTAATACTGCCTCTCTTGATGGAGATTTAGCTAATGCAGTTCCTGAAATAAGCAAATATTCTGAATTTTTAACGTATGATTCATCTACATGTTCAGGTGCTAAATATAGATCTGCTACTTCTTCTCTATACATTAATATGCTAGACTCGCTCGGACTTTTAATTTCTGTAAACGTTAAGCCGATTTTATGTCCATCTTCATCTACATGTATTTGAGAAGTATCAACGCCTACTTCTTCAAAGTAATTCGTAATGAATCTACCATGTTGATCATCTGATACATTGGCAATCATACCCACATCTAAACCTAACTTAGCCGTACCAATCATGATATTAGCTGGTGAACCACCGACATATTTGCGAAATGATTCTGTTTCTTCCATTGGTCTATTAATTTCTATTGAGTTCAAATCTATTGCCGCACGACCTATTGCTATAATTTGTTTTTTATTAGACATTCACGTACACCCCTTATTCTCTATCAATAATCCATTCATGATCTGGTTGGTTATAAAATTTCCAAACTTTTTTAGGTCCTGCCATAACATTTAAATAATAACCATCGTAACCATCAGGTACAGCTACTGGATGATAGCCTTTAGGCACTACAACAACATCACTATTCTCTACTGTCATCGTTTCATCTATTGAAAGGTCGTCTGTAAACACACGTTGAAAGACGAAACCTTTACTCGGATTCATTTCATGATAGTAAGTTTCTTCAAGTAATGATTCATTTGGTAAGTTATCAACGTCATGTTTATGTGGTGGATAGCTCGACCAATTACCTTGATCTGTATACACTTCAACGACAAGTAATTTTTCACTCGCTGTATGTGTATCAGGTAAAATATTATGAACATGTCGTTTATTTGAATATTTACCTCTATCTTCTACTGAGTTCTCAGATGCTGGGATTAATTGTGTTGCTCTTTCTTCATCTGCTGGCGAATAACAAAGCACAACTCTTGAATCTTTATTCGCTTTAATTGTCACTTCATGATTTTTAGAAATATAGATACTGTCTGTTGGTATTTTTTCAAATACAGATTCTCTTGTTCCTAAATCTTCATAAGAATTTTCTCCATCTGACACATCGATGTTGCCAGTTAAAGCGACAATACATAATTCAAAATCATCCGTTGATTCTGTGTAAGTACCTTGTGATTTTATGTCTAACACTTTAAATCCGATATAAGCTAAATCAATATCTTCAGGTTTCAAATCATGTATCACTTGTACATCATCACTTAATGGATGATGTACAGGTTTATTTAATAATCGAGCCATCTCTATTTTTCACTCCTTAAAATTGTGGATTACCATGTCTAGCAGTTACTACCTTACGGTGTGTATAGAAATCAATACTATCTTTACCGTTCGCATGTAATGAACCATAGAATGATGATTTCCATCCAGAGAATGGGAAGATTGCCATTGGTGCTGGTACACCTAAATTAATACCTAACATACCTGCATCAATATACTCTCTGAAGTATCTAATGGATGATGCGCTGTCTGTAAATAAACATGCACCGTTCGCAAATTCAGATTGATTCGCTAATTGAATGCCTTCTTTTAAATCTTTTACTTTAACAAGTGATAACACCGGTGCGAATATTTCATCTTGCCATAGTTTCATATCAGTTGTAACATCTTCGAAAATAGTCGGTTTTACGAAGAAACCATCTTTGTTGTTGTCTTCTCTACCATCTAATACAAGTTTGGCACCTTCTTCGACACCTTGATCAACGTAATTTAATGTACGTTCAACATTTTCTTCTCTAATGACTGGACCTAAGAAAACATTATCTTCTAAGCCATTTCCGATAACGATATCCTTAGAAGCTTGTACAAGCTTTTCTTTAAATTCGTCATAAACGCCTTCTTGAACAGCTACTACTGCTGCTGCCATACAACGTTCACCTGCTGATCCAAATGCTGCACCAATTACATCTTTAACGGCGCCATCAATATTTGCATCATTTAAAATGATTGTATGGTTTTTAGCACCTGTTAAACATTGCGCACGTTTTAAGTTTTCAGTCGCTTTTTTATAAACATATTCACCTACTGGTTTAGAACCAACGAACGATACAGCTTTAATATGTTCATTTTCACAAATACCATTCACAACATCATGTGCACCATGTACAACATTGAATACACCTTTAGGGAAACCTGCTTCTTCAATTAACTCTGCAAGTTTATTAACAAGTAATGGTGTCTTTTCAGAAGGTTTAATCACAAATGTATTACCTAATGAGATTGCCATTGGGAACATCCAGCAAGGCACCATCATTGGGAAGTTAAATGGTGTAATACCGCCTACAACACCAACTGGATATCTATAACTTGTTCCTTCTATATTTGTTGCGATACTTGAAAGTGAGTCACCCATCATTAAAGATGGTGTCCCTGCAGCAAATTCAACATTCTCAATACCTCTTTGTACTTCTCCTAAAGCTTCTGTCGTATTCTTACCATTTTCTTTCGTAATAATTTCAGCTAATACTTCTCTATTGTCTGTTAATAATTGTTGAAGTTTGAATAAAAGTCGAGCACGTTTAGGCACAGCAACTTCTTTCCATTCTTGAAACGCTTCATGTGCAATTTTTGCCGCTTCATCTAATTCTTCTCTTGTTGAAACAGGTACTTTAGCAATCACTTCTTTAGTAGCTGGATTGTATACATCTATTGTTTCCTTACTTTTTGACGCTTGCCATTGTCCGTTAACGTAATTCTTTAAGATTTCTACCATTTACATATCCTCCAGTTATAAATATTAAAGTAACCGCTTTCATAATCTTTTAAAAAAATGAGTATATATTGATTAACTATTGGTTACTTATTGAGATAATATTATAATAATGAGTATAATATGTCAACTTTTGAGTAACTTATTTTTTTTATAGTTGTTATATAAGTAAATTTTGGGTATATTGTAAGAAATGGGGGAATCGTATATGAAATCTAAACGAATTTATGAAATAGAATCTTTCATAAAAAAAAACAAAACGGCTTCAATTGATGAATTGAAGGATATATTTAATGTATCTGTAAATACAATAAGGCGTGATATCAATCTTTTAGTAGATATGAATGTAGTTAAAAAAGTTTATGGTGGGATTGAAGTTATCGAAGATGAATATAAAGCAGTTGATTATCAAAAAAGGAATGTGGAGAATTATCAATCAAAAAAACACATTGGTAAATTAGCAGCTGCACATATCGAAACTAACGATATTATTTATATTGATACAGGAACAACAACAATACATGTATTAGATTATGTCGACAAAAAATTATCATTTACAATTATTACAAACAGTCTTGATATCATGAATAAAGCTTCACAATTTGAAAATGTAACTTTATTTATAATTGGCGAGAAATACAAACCACGTACTCGATCATTTATAGGTATAGATTCTAATATTTTATTGAATAAATTTAATATCAATAAATGCTTTATGGCAGCTACTGGTGTCAATATTCCAAATGGTCTAACTAACTCAGAGATGGAAGAAAACTTAATCAAACAACTTATAACAAAAAAAGCACGGCAAACATATGTGTTAGCTGATAATAGTAAGATAGGACATTCAACATTACTAACATACTGCAATCTAAGTGACGTAGACAAAATAATTACAAATAAAATACTCCCAGAAGAAATACAACAATTCTGTGATGAAAATGATATTAAGGTATTATTTTAGTTAATAAATTTAACATGTGTTGATTCGTGCGCTAACGATCTTGTTTCGGTTTCTTGGACGTTAGAATTTCTAACTATCTTGTTTTCGACTCTTGATCGTTAGCACTACTTTTTACGCATGAAAAAAAGACGTGATACTGCTATTTTCTAATGGTATCAAGTCTTTATTTATCTTATATTATGATGTTAAGGCTATTTCATTATAGAATTCGTCTATATTTATGGATTGGCCGTGGTTAAGTCTTGATTCTTCTGCTGCAAATGCCATTAAGTGACTGATTAAGGATTTACTTGCTATGGATTTAGATACATTTTGATCAGAGCTATTAATTGCATCTATAAAGTCATTTATAATACCTTCGTCTCCTCCACCATGTCCACTGCTCACTTCTGGGAATTTGACGATTTTTTCTTCTCTTGTTAAAAAGTCAAATATGCTTATTTCATTTGTTTCCATATTTCCTCTTATTTCACCTTTAGTTCCCATTATTTGAACAATTCTTGTTTGTTCTCTTGTAAATGCGCTCATACTAAATGTGGCTGTTGCGCCATTTTCAAATTCCATATTCACAACTTGATGATCTACTACGTCATTATCTGATTGGAAGACACATTTCCCATAATCCGTATGATTCAATCTTTCTATGATCGCTTCGTTAGAATTTTCTTCTGTAAATTTCATCGCCCATCCTCTACCGATACCTAAATAATACCTTCCAGCATGAAATGGACATTCATTTTCTACTGGGCATCCGTCTAGACATCTTAATGGTGCGCCTTCTGGTTTGTTTGCTTCATTAAAATACATCAATGAACCAAAGGAATTGATTCTTTTACAATCTTGATCCATGATATAACTGATAATATCCATGTCATGGCAAGATTTAGCTAATATCATCGGACTTGATTGTTCTTTACTTTTCCAATTACCTCTTACAAAACTATGTGACATATGCATATATTCTACATTTTCATTAAGTTGAATAGATGCAATCTGACCAATATCTCCATTTTGAACGATAGATTTTATCCTACTCCAGAATGGTGTATATCTTAATACGTGACAAATCGTTAATGTTCTATCCATTTCTTTCGCCTTTTCTACCATTCTAATACACTCTTCAGGACTAGGAGACATCGGTTTTTCAAGCAACACGTGATATCCTAAATCTAATGCTTTCATAGTCGGTTCAAAATGCGCTTTATCTTGTGTACATATGATTGCTATATCAGCTTCTGGCTTTAAGTCCAATAATGCTTTCCAAGACGCTTGTACATATTGTTCATCTAAACTATGATGACTACTTATGCCCTCTCTTCTTTCTTTAACAGGTTCCGCTACCCCAATTAATTTAATTTTATGAGGCAAAGACTTTATCAAATTCGCATAAACTCTTCCCCCTCGATCACCTGCACCTAACAAAATCGCTTTTTTTATACCCATTGAATCGTCCCCCTTTATCATTCAATAGTTTCATATTACTACTATAAAAGTAAAAAATCACACATTTACCATTATTTTTTGTTCATATTTGTTCAAAATTGTTATTATTAATAAAATTAAAGATAAAAAAACAGTAGGCATTCAAATTATAAAATGAATGTCTACTGTTTAACTATTGATATATTCAATTACTGACCTTGATTTTGTTGCATTTGCATGAGTTCATCTGCTGTAAATTGTACATCAGTTCCAATAATAATTTGGATATTTTTATCACTAATCACTTTGTTTCCTAATGCGCCAGATTGTTTGATTTTATCTTGATCAACAACACTTGTATCTTTTAATGTTAGACGTAGTCTTGTTGCACAGTGATCGATAACTTCTATATTATCATTACCACCAATTGCTTCATATATAAGCTTTGTCTTATTAGATACTTTCACACCGCTATTGTTTGTTGAAGTACCTGCTTCATCTTCTTCAAGACTAGGATCTTGCTTCGCCGCTTCTTCCATTAAGCCATCTCTACCTGGTGTCTTAAGGTTAAATGTACGAATCGCAAAATCAAATACGACAAAGTATACGACACCCATAATTAAACCAAGTACGAGTAACATTAATGGTTTATTAGCAATTGGAATACTTAAACTTAATAAATAATCTATTAATCCTGCACTAAATGTAAATCCTGCAGTCCAATGGAATGTTGCTGCTATAAATAATGAAATACCCGTTAATAACGCGTGAATACCAAATAACATTGGTGCTGCTACTAAGAATGAGAATTCTAATGGTTCTGTAATCCCAGTTACGAATGAAGCAATCGCTGCTGTAACCATTAAAGAACCTACTACTTTTCTATTACGCTTCTCAGCATTTTTCCAAATCGCTAATGCTGCAGCTGGCAAACCAAACATCATAATTGGGAATAATCCTGCTTGGTAACGACCTGTTATACCCGCTTCACCTTTACTAGACCAGAAGTTTGCAATATCATTAATACCCGCAATATCAAACCAGAATACTTGGTTTAATGCGTGATGCAATCCAAATGGTAATAATAAACGGTTAAAGAATCCATATAACCCGGCACCAAGAGGTCCAAGTTTAGAAATCATTTCACCAAATGACACTAAGCCGTTATATACTGGCGGCCAAATAAACATAAGTGCGATAGAAATGACTAACATTGCCGCTGCTGATAATATCGGCACAAGACGTTTACCACTAAAGAAAGCAAACGCTGTTGGTAATTTCGTATCTTTAAATCTATTGTAAATTGCTGCTGTAACTAAACCACAAATAATCCCGATAAACACATTACTAATACCAGTAAATGCGATATCAACTTTATCCTCAGCAATATGCAATACTTTCGCCATTGCTTCTGGCTTTAGTACTTGTGTAACCACTAAAAATGATACAAGCCCACTAAGTGCTGCTGCACCATTTTTATCTTTAGACATACCGAATGCTAAACCTACTGCAAATAGTATTGGTAAATTATTAATAACTGCTAAACCACCATTTGCTAAAAAGTTTGCAATGCTATTTCCTTCCCCGTTAATTGCACCTGAATCAATAAAAGATGCGATACCTAAAAGTAACCCAGCTACCGGTAAAATCGAAATAGGTAGCATTAGAGACTGAGCAAATTTTTGCATATAAGCCTTCATATTTTTCTCCCCTTATATAATTGTTGAAAACGTAATCTCTATTACATATTTACCACAAAAAACATTTGATGTATATAACGAATTAATATTTCAAAAACTTAAAATAATCAATTAATTATTTTAAATTAAAAATAATACACATCCCTTCTATATATTTTTCAACCTATTAAAAATTAAGAGCCTGCAACAATTTTCATGTTCAGACTCTTAAAAGCTTATTTATTCACTTTTTTAACAACTGATGACTTCAATCCTATTTGTCCAAAACCAGGTATTTTACAATCAATGTCGTGACCATCTTCTGGGTCCACTAATTTGATACCTTTAACTTTAGTACCTTGTTTAATAGAATTAGATGATCCTTTTACTTTTAAATCTTTAACGACCGTTACAGTATCTCCGTCATTTAATTCAACACCATTTACATCTTTAATAACAGTGTTTTCTTCATTTGATGCATCTTCATCATTTATAGGCCATTCATGATTACACATAGGACAAATATAAAGTTGTCCATCCTCGTAAGTATATTCTGAATCACATTTAGGGCAATTTGGTAATGTTGCTTCCATCTTTCAACCTCCGAAAGTTTATCATAACCTCTATAATTTATCACATTTTCATAAATACTGGTATTGGATTTTTCATAAATTTAAGGTTTCATGATGATATGTGACGTAATCTCTTTCACTTTAGCATCCTTTTTATGATTTTCAAATTCATACATTTCAGCAAAATGAATTTCCTCACCAGAATTCAATATGATTGTGCCGTGCGTAGAAGCTTCTTTACCGTGCGTAAGCATTGATTTAATTTCGAGGCTGGATACTTTTTGCAAGTGCTCGTTAATTTCATCTAAAAATGCTTTTCTACCCTTTAATTCAAAAGAACCTGGTACTTTCCATACTAAATCATCTGTTAGCCATTCATTGAGATACTTTTCATCACCAACGAGTGAAGCAATCACAATATCTCTGATAATTCTTCTTTTTGGTGCATTATCACATTTTAAATCTCCTAGTACTGTGAATTTCACATTCTTTAAATCATCATCTAATTGACTAAATGCTAACCCTTGTTCTGAAAATGCTTCTTTCAAAATACTTATAGCTTTTGGTCCCATACCATGAAGTTTCGCCAAATTATGTTCATCTAATTGAGCAACCTGTTCTAACGTCGTAATATTGATCTTGTTCAAAGCATTTGTTGCTGGTTTCCCTATTTTCGGCAAATTTGTCATCCGAACACAGCTCCCTTTATGAAATGTCTTTTCGTTTAAACCCTATAAATCCAATTATGATAAGCACGACAGATAAGATGATTAATATACTTATACCCGAATAATTCATAT
This sequence comes from Mammaliicoccus sp. RAM2, assembly GCF_045897195.1. Lineage (NCBI taxonomy): Bacteria > Bacillati > Bacillota > Bacilli > Caryophanales > Staphylococcaceae > Mammaliicoccus > Mammaliicoccus sp. RAM2. The sequence goes on from NZ_JBJNWI010000006.1 coordinate 65,898, forward strand.
CTTCAACAGGTATTTCAGGAATATGATGAAATGGCGTTATATCTTTTAACCAGTCTTTAATATTTAACAATTGTCCTAAGTAAACGACGAAAAATGTATAAGTTAAATATAAATAAACGATAAAGTGTCCTTTATTAAACCATCCTAAAAGTACAACACCGAGTGCTACGAAAGATATAATGGCAGGTATATGTACAATTCCTGACTTTATAATTGTCCAAAAACTAAATGGATCATGTAACACAGATGTTTGGGCAACATACAAACCGAATGCAGCTATAAAAATCATAAAGATAGCATTAAATAATGAAACAACTAAATAGCTACTCAACAACTTAATTCTTGAAATAGGTCGAGACATTATAAGTTCTATACGATGAGTATCTATTTCGTTTTTTATTTTGTATAAGCTTATCAGCGCAGGTATTGTTGATACTATAGCCATTATAATCATTAAAGTCGGTAAGAATGCTTCTATATAATGATCACTTTTGCCAGATACCATTTGCTGCAACATTTCGTTATCTTTAATAAAATCATCTAACTCACCAAATATTGATCCATATGAAGCGCCAAATACAAACATCCCTATTGCCCAGGAAATAAGCCCTACTTTATACAATTTAAGTTGTAAACCTAGTGGAGATAACCATATTTTATGTGCTGTTCTTTTACCTGGTTTAGAAGGCAGTAAGCCAGACTCTATATCCCTTCTAAAATAAAGTATCATCGCTATCATTAAGAAAATAATAGCCGTTATTAAAGTTATGACGATTGGCCACCAATTATTTTCAGAATAAGCAAACGTTCTTGTAATCCATCCTAGAGGTGAAACCATAGAAATATCTTCATTTATGACGTCACCAACAGCTCTCACTAAATAGCTTAAGAGCAATACTGTAATGCTATAGCCAGTAACACTACTACTTGTTTCAGTTAACTGTGAAAATATAGCTGTCATCATACCAAATAGAATCCCAATTGATCCTAATGAAACTGCATAAACAATTGAACCTTGCCAATCCACACTATTAATATTCATTAAAGGTAATATATTCATAATCAAAATGGTTATCATGATATTCACAATTATCATCTCAATAAGTGCACTTATGAGTGGCGATACTTTTCCAACTGGCAATGCTCGAATCATTTCAATACGACCTGCAGATTCATCTCCTCTAGTACTCTTTGAAACAAGTAAAATACTCATTATTGCACCGAGAATACTTGTAAATAGCAACATCTCGTGCGTAAATAAAACGCCAACTGATACATGTTCAAATTGTCCTGGTCCTAACATTGCTTCCATTGCAGGATTTTTAGAAGTTTCAACAATTGGTTGCATATCTGATTGGTGTGGATACATACTTTTAAATGTTGGTGGTATGATAACTGTTAAAACGACGATACCTAAAATCCAAAACAGCATTTTCCATTTATGTGTCTTAAGGTAAAATAACGTTAATTGTCCAACATCGTTAAAGAGATTATTCATATTACTCACCTCTTTCAATATTCACACCATAATGTCTCATAAATAAATCTTCTAAAGTAGGTGGCATACTTTCTAATTTCAGTAACTCAAATTGACTTAAATATTTAATAATATTAGAAACCTTCTCTGAATCCACTTGAAAATGATATATCTCTCCTTCTTTAGAAATATCATGTACACCATCTTGTTCGTCTAAATCTGTTAGAGCTTCTTTAGACTGAACGACGAAATGCATTCTTGTTAAATGTCTCAAATCATCCAACGTTCCCATTTCTACGATTTCACCTTTTCTAATAATGCCGACTCTGTCACATAATTTTTCTACTTCACTTAATATATGACTCGATAATAGAACACTTTTGCCCTCTTTTTTCTTTTCTAATACACATGCTTGGAATACTTGTTCCATTAAAGGATCCAATCCAGATGTCGGTTCATCTAATATAAGAAGTTGTGCATCTGTTGTAAATGCAGCGATAAGTGCAACTTTCTGTCTATTACCTTTAGAATATGACCCACATTTTTTAGTCGGATCTAAATCAAATTTTTTAATTAGTTCATCTCTTTTTTCATCATTTCGAGTCCCACTTAATTTCAAGAATAAATCTATCACTTCTCCACCTGTTAAGTTTGGCCACAAATTAACATCACCTGGAACATAGGCAATTTGTTTATGAATTCGAACTGCATCTTTCCAAGCATCTTTATCAAATGCCTCAATAGTACCTGAATCTGGTTTAAGCATGCCTAAAATTGCTTTAATGGTCGTAGATTTCCCAGAACCATTTGGACCGATAAACCCAAATATTTCTCCTTCTTCAACAGTGAAATTCACACCGTTTAAAGCTTTAAATTTACCAAACGTCTTCGTAATATTATTTACTTTTAACAATGTCATATTAATCACGATCCTTATAGAAGATTTTACGCATTTCCTTTATATATAAATCGAATTCATCATAAAATCTTTGATAATCATTCTGCTCGATCATTTGATGTGTTATTCGTGTCTTCATAGATTCTGCTAAACCGTCAATCGAGTACTTTATAATATTGATAGACATTTCAACATTTAAATTATTTTTAAAAAGATCCTTATCTAAATCTTCAAATAGTGCATTTTGAACTTTACTTTGTAATTGTTTAATATGTTGGTCTTGTTCTTCAGATATATAATGATGTTCAGATTCCTCCAGAACAATTTTCGTTAAAAACTTCGACATATGAGGATGAATCGTCATTAAATTAGATTTAATCTTCGCTTGTTTAACTAATCTATTAAAAACATCCTTCTCAGAAGTATCAATCTGTTTAAAATAATATTCCTCAATGAAATCTAATGAATAATCCACAAGAAATTTAAATAATCCTTTTTTATTTATAAAGTAATAAAAAAGCATCCCTTTACCAATACCAGCATTTTCAACAATACGATTCGTAGAACTTTGTTGATAGCCATAATTAGAGAACTCCATCAGCCCTGAATTGATTATTTTTTGACGCTTTTCTTCATCTAAATTATAGAATGCATCATTCATCATATACACCTTCCAAAACATATTAGACCAGTTTGGTCGACTACATCATAACGCTATCGACCATATTGGTCAATTATTGTTACTAAATAGAAAAGCCACCAATTCGCAAAATACGAATTGGTGGCTTATTTAGTACTTACAGCACTATGTACTGACCCCTTTGTTTGCATATAAAAATAAATCAAATTCAAATTAAAGACCTAAAGCTGTAATCAAATCTACGATTGGTTGTAAAATACTTGTTAACATAAGAAATCTCCTCCTTTGTTTAAGTTATTCTTATTCTATATCAAATAATTATAAGTCCAAAAAATGAGTAAAGTTACATTACAAGGTATGTAATATAACTTTACTCTTATATTTAAGGTGAAAATATTTTTTTAAAAGATTCTTTAGAATCTGCCTCTAATAGTTTTAATACTTTAGAATAATCATTTATTATTTCAGCAAGATTTTGATACACTTTTTCTAAATTAATCGTAGTATTCTTTTTCAATCCTAAACAAAAAATAATTTGTACTTCTTTATCTTCCCAAGCAATTGGTTTATCCATCGTTATTATATAAATAAAAGTTTGTTTAGCTAAAGGCATTAGTGGATGTGGAATAGCTACTAGGTTACCATAAGCTGTAGAAGCATGATATTCTCTTTCTTTTACACTATCGATAAAATTATTGTGAATTAAATTCTTATTTTTAAGTTGTTTACCTAAGTATTCCAACAACTCATCTTTACTGTTTATTTTTTTATTTAATTCAATAATTTCTATTAGTTCTTCTGAGTGTCGAGAATCTTTTAAATCTATATAACGTTGAATTTTGTCTGAGTCTAGCTGTGACATAATAGGGTTAACATAAAGTATTGGTAAACTGACATCATCATTTATTGGTACTGTTGAAATTATTAAATCTGAATGCTCAAGTTGAGCTCTATGAATATTGTATAATTCTATAATTTCAGTAATTTGAATTTGATTACCAAAATTTTGGATTAACTTATATTTAATTAATTGAGAACTCGTTAATCCAGAGTTACAAACTAGTATAACCTTTAACTTTTCTTTTTCATTTTCAATTCTATTGAGAGCCATTTCAAAGTGCAATGCTAAATAACCAACTTCACTTTCTGAAATTTGCACTTTCAAGTCTTTTTCAATCATTTTACTAGCCACTAAAGCAATATCAAATGCGAAGGGGTAATTTTTTTTGATTTCATTTAACATTGGATTTCTAATATTCATCTTGTATTTATATCTATTTATTGATGTACTCAAATGTAAATATAAATTTTTCTTAAGTGTATTATCCGTAATTAGGTCTAAATAAAAAATAAGTTTTATATGATCTAACATATGTGTAATCATACTATCAATAACATTATTTTTTTGTATCATATTACCTTCATTCATAATTCCAGTAGTAACAAAATGGATATATAAATAATCTTTTTCTTTTATAGGCAATGTCAAATCAAATCTTTTTTCAACAAACAGTATAAGTTCATCAAAAAATTGACTCAATTCATTTGTTAATGGAAGATCATCAATTTGGAATTGCTGTTCAACCATCAGTTGATTTTTGATTCGAACTATCGCAATGTTAATGTGTGTTACAAGATTATCAAGTTTAACTTCAGGTATCTCAATTTGGTATTTTCTAAGTAACTTCACAAGATATGACTTTACACTGGAAATATCATCTTCAGTAAATCCAATGTTTAAGTGCTGATTATTCAATAGAAACTCTGCTATTGCATATCTTATCTGAAATTCTTTACCAATTAACTTCATTCCATAATTTGGTCTACTGACTACTTCTATTTCATAACGAGCTAAAATTCTCTTCATTTCAATCATATCATTCTTTAAAGTTCCCACACTGACAAACAAGCTTTCACTCAGAGATTCTAATTTTGTATAATGATTATCAAGAAGTAATTTTTTCATGATAAATCTAATTCTGCTATCTTGATTATTGAAATTTAAGTTTTCATCTTTCAAAAAACGCTCATTTAAAAAATAATTAAACTTACCCTCATCAGTAATATTTAATTGATAGCCTTTCGATTTTTTTATAAAGATTACGAACCCATTTTCTTTACTCGTTTCATTGATAACCTTTATGTTTTCTCGAATAGTTTTAGACGAACACCCTAAAAGTTTGGCTATGGATATACTATTCATATATTCGTGCTGATGTTGATACAATATCTTTACTATATTGAGGTGTCTGGTTTCCATCACGCTCTCTCCTAGTAGTTCTGTATATATTTCAGATTAATCTGTAAAACCATTACTTGAAGAAACTTCTTTAAACCATCTTCCACTTTCTTTAATTGTTCTTTCCATTGTTTCAAGGTCAATAGAAACAAAACCATATCTATTTTTATATGCATTCATCCAAGACCAATTATCCATAAAAGTCCACATATGATATCCTCTACAATTTGCACCTTCTACTATAGCTTTATTCAACCATATTAAATGTGATTTCACAAAATCTATTCTATAGGTATCATTTATTTTACCATTTTCGATAAATCTCGATTCATTTTCAACACCCATACCATTTTCTGAAATAAAACTTTCAATATTACTGTAATTATCCTTCAAATTAGTCATAATATCATAAATCCCTTTAGGGTAAATTTCCCAACCACGATATGGATTCATCTTTCTACCTGGCATTTCATAATTTTCAAAGTAATATTCCGGGAAGAATGGAGAATTAGGATTTGGTAAAGTTTCTCTAGCTTTTACACGTCTAGGTTGATAATAATTCACGCCTAATAAATCTACTGTATAATTTTTTATAATTTCAAGGTCATCTTGTGTAAAAGTTGGTAATAGATCATGATGTTTTATAATATCTACTAATTGCTCTGGATAGTAGCCTTTTGTTACAGGATCTAAAAAACTTCTATTAAAAAATAAATCTGCAATTTCTGCGGCTTTTACATCTGCTTCGTTTTTACTTCTTGGGTAAGATGGTGTTAAATTTAGGATAATCCCAATTTTCCCATCATATCCTGATTCCTTATATTCTTTAATTACTTTAGCATTAGCAAGGATAGTATTATACGCAACCTGAAATCCTCTTTTAGCATCTACAATATTTGGATAATGGAAATTATATAAATATCCTCCTTCAACTGGTACTATTGGTTCATTAAATGTAAACCAATACTTAACTCGATCGGCAAATAACTCAAAGCACTTTCTCGAGTAATCTACATATCCTTCTACAACTTCAAGTGATTCAAAACCACCTTGTTTTTGCTTTTCATATGGCATATCAAAGTGATATAAATTCACAAAAGGTTCAATATTATTTTCAATTAAGCTATCTATAACTTTATTATAAAATTGAACTGCATCTTCATTAATTTTATTACTACTTTGATTTATTAAACGGGTCCAAGATATAGATAATCTAAATGAATTATGTCCTGTTTCCTTCATTAACTTAATATCTTCATCAAATTTATTATAAAAATCTGACGTTTTATTAGGACCAACATTTTCAAAAAATCGATTTGGTTCTTCTTCAAACCATTTATCCCAAATAGTTTGATCATTTATTGTTTTTGTACCTTCCGTTTGTGTTGCACTAGCTGCACTTCCCCACCAAAAGTCTTTTGGAAATTTATATTGAGTCATGATTTCATCTCCTTATATAGATCTATCATTTCATTCGCTAAATCCTTTACAGTAATTGCATTCATTAAATGATCTTGAGAATGTATTAATAACAAATTCAATTCACTTTCTGTTCCTTGCGCTTCATTTTGTAACAATTCAGTTTGAAATTTATGAGCTTTATTAATTTCTTGTTCCGCTTCTTTAATAAGACTTGTTGCTTCTTCAAAATTTCTTTCTTTTGCACATTGTATAGCCTCCATTGCACATGAACGCCCATTTCCTCCATATAAAATAATTTGAAAAGCTATCTCATTAATTGAGGTTGCCATTGTATATTCCTCCGTCCTTATACTATTTTTCTATTTCTTGCTTTAAATAGTTTTTATCTAATAATTTTAAAAATGGCCACCAAATAATAAATGTAATAATTAGATTTACAAGTTGTAATGCTGCACCTTGCCATGCATTACCAGTTGCTAAATATCCACTTATAAATATTGGAGTAGTCCAAGGTACGATAACGCCAGAAGGTTTCGGAACTATACCTGTATACATAGCTGAATAACTCACAATAGTTACAATCACTGGTGATATAATCCAAGGAATTATAACTAAAGGGTTCATTATGATAGGTAAACCAAATAGAATCGGTTCATTCACATTAAAAATGGATGCTGGTGTTCCTAATTTAGCAATTTCTTTATTTTGTTTACTTCTACAAATTAAGTAAATTGCAATTACGACCGCTATCGTTCCACCTGTTCCTCCCATACCAACTAAGAATGTATCTATAAATTGCTTTGTAATGATATTAGGTAACTCAATTCCTTTTTGGAATGCCTCAAAATTTTCATTATTTAATGAATACCATATTGGATCAAATACAGTGTTCACAATAATCTGGCCGTGCAATCCGAAGAACCAAAATATCTGAATAAATAAAACCGCAATAATTGTTGCAGGAAGTCCTTTACCTAAGGCAGTTAAAGGTTCTTGAACAATTGTATAGATTAAATCTTGTAATGTATTAAAAGGTGTTAAGGCAATTAAGATTCTTATTACCAAAAATATAGTTAAAGTAAATGCTACTGGTAACAGTGCACTAAATGATTTAGATACTTGGTCAGGTACACCTTTAGGCATTTTTATTGTTATTTCCTTCTTTGTAAAATAGCTATACAACTCTGAAGTAATTATAGAAACAATAATTCCTAAAAACATACCTTTAGCACCTAATATTTCTGTAGGAATAACGCCTTCAGTTTTACCTACAACTTGAGGTGTTAAAATAAGTACTGCACTTAATGCAGTTACAGCACCATATATTCCTTCTAACCCATTTCGCTCAGTTAACTTATATCCTATTCCCAATATTACAAAAAGACCCATTATTGATAATGTCGCTGCTGATGCTGGACCCACTGCATTTTGCCAAGCTGTATATTGACTTTCAGAAAGTAATTTATCTAAAAATGGAAAATTAGCAATTACAACAAATATAGAACCAAATATAATTAAAGGTAGTGCAATCATAAAGCCATCACGTAAAGAGGCTAAATACTTATTATTATTTAACTTATCTGCAATGGGCAGTAAAACATCTTCTAACTTATCCATAAAAGTGCTTTGCATTTTTATCACCTATTCCCCTAATAATTTTAATGCCTGCTTAAGAACGCCTTCTCCGTCAATTCTGCCATAACTTACAGAATCAATTGTTTCAATTGGTAATTCTAGACCTTTTTCTTCAGCTGCTTTCATAAATTTTTTCTTCATAAATCTCATTTGTGGTCCAATTAATAACACATCATACTCTTCTAAAGAATGAAATGCGTTATCACTAGACATTGCTTTGATATTCACTTTAATCCCATCCGCCTCTGCTGCTTCTTCCATCTTATTTACTAATAAACTTGTAGACATTCCCGCTGAACATGCTAATAAAATATTTTTCATCTTGATTTCCCCTTTCGAATATATTTTCATTATATTTTGGTTGCGCTTACATATCGATATAATCATTTTCCTCTACTAGTGGAACAGAAACATTTATTTATATTAATATGCAAAATACAAATAATCGTAGTATAATGCTTTTTATATTGTTTTATAAATCTTATTGTTTACATATGTTTTATTGTGTTTAAGGAGAGCGAATTAAAAATGGAAAATCATGAGTTACAAAGAAGTATGTCAAATCGGCATATTCAGTTAATTGCTATTGGTGGCGCGATTGGTACCGGTCTTTTTCTTGGGGCTGGTAAGAGTATTTCACTAGCGGGTCCATCTATTTTATTAGTTTATATTATTATTGGTTTTTTCTTATTTATTATGATGAGAGCTTTAGGGGAATTATTACTTTCAAATAGTAACTACAATTCTTTCATTGATATTGCTGAACATTATTTAGGTCCTTTATTCGGATTTTTAACTGGATGGACGTATTGGTTTTGTTGGGTTGCAACGGGAATAGCGGATATTACGGCTGTGGCTAAGTATATTCAGTTTTGGTATCCTGATGTTCCTGCATATGTTTCTGCAATTGCAACAGTTGTTATTCTATTAGGTTTAAATCTTATGACTGTTAAATTATTTGGTGAGGTCGAATTTTGGTTTGCACTCATTAAAATTATCGCCATTATATTATTAATTGTTATTGGTTTATGGATGATATTTAATGGCTTTAAATCTAGCACTGGTATTCAATCTGGATTTCATAATTTATATAGCCATAATGGTTTCTTCCCAAATGGTACTATGGGCTTCTTACTGGCATTCCAAATGGCGGTATTTAGCTTTGTAGGAATTGAACTTGTAGGTGTTACAGCTCGTGAGACGAAAGACCCTGAAAAGAATTTACCTAAAGCGGTTAATTCTATCGGTATTCGTATTTTAATTTTCTATGTATTAAGTTTATTAATCATTATGAGTATTACACCATGGAATAAAATTGATCCTGCTGAAAGTCCTTTTGTTAATTTATTTGTATTAGCTGGTATTCCAGCTGCTGCAGGTATTGTTAACTTTGTTGTGTTAACTTCAGCTGCAAGTGCTGCAAACAGTGGATTATTCAGTAATAGTCGTATGGTTTATGGTTTAGGTCAAACGGGTCATGCGCCTGAAGGGTTAAGCAAGACAAATAAACGTGGTGTACCTTATCCAGCATTGATATTCTCAGGTGTTGTATTATTCTTCGCTGCGATATTAAATTATTTTATACCAGATGACGTATTTACACTCGTTACGACATTAGCTACGATATTCTTTATTTTTATTTGGTCTATCATTTTAATTTGTTATATCAAATTTAGAAAAGAAGACAAATCTTTACACGAAAAATCTAAATTCAAAAATCCATTCGGTGTGATTGGATCATATCTTGCATTAATATTCTTTGTATTTGTATTAGTTATTTTGTTCTTTGCAAATGATACACGTACAGCATTAATGTACTCACCTTTATGGATTGTACTATTGCTTGTTGTTTATTATATAAATCGTCGCAAGCATTCTACTTCAAATGAATAAATTTTAAAAACAGTAAACATCGTCATATGACATGTTTACTGTTTTTTATTGAATAAATGTAATATACCATAGAATAATATTTAAATTCTTGTTATATATTGAATGCAATTAATAGTGTAATATTTATCTATATATTCTAAATTTTTAGAAAATACTATTAACTTCTTGATTTAGATATGCTAAAGTTTGACTATTAACTTTAAAAAGGAGGGAATGCTAATGGTTAGTGAACCGCTTATTTCAGCAACAATACTATTCGCATTAATCGTTCTCGGGGAAATTATTTCTTATCTTACAAAGGCTCGTGTACCAATGCTATTAACAGCAATGGTCAGTTACTTGCTTTTATCTTGGGCAGGCGTCTTACCTGAAAAGATATTAGATAATGCCATTTTACCTTCGCTAGGCGCGCTTATTATTGCACCTGTTATCATGCATATGGGTACAATGATGCCGCTTCATATACTTAAATCACAATGGAAAGCAGTTGTTATATCAATATTAGGTATATTGGGTTCTACAACCTTAATATTAGTCTTCGTTACACTCCTATTTGATTTTCGTACTGCTGCTTCAGGTGTTGGACCTATTGCTGGAGGTATCGTCGCGCTGCTCATCACAGTCGAAAAGCTTCAAGATTTAGGATTAGCCAATCTCATTGTTTTACCCGCTATCGTGCAAGCACTTCAAGGCGTTATTGGTATGCCATTAAGTTCTATCCTTATGAAGAGCTATTCAAAATATTACTTAGCAAATAGACATACAGACAAAAATGTCGCTAATATTTCTAACAAAAATGAACCTAAGAAAGAAACGATATTTAATAAGAATCCGTTACTTCAAAACAATGTTATCAGACTCTTTATTATGTTCTTCTTAGCAAGTATTGCCTTCATGATTGGTGAAGTAACAGGCATTCATTTCACACTAGTCAGTTTATTATTTGGTGTTATCGGATTGAAAATTGGATTGTTTGAACAAAAAGAACTGGAACGTAATCAATCATTCACAATTATGATGGTTATTATCATTTTAATCGTTATCGGTTCTATGGGCGGCATTAAACCACATGATTTATGGGAATTCTTACCTGCTATTTTATCTATTCTTGTTATAGGTACAATTGGTATTTTAATTGGCGGATTTATCGGTGCTAAATTAATTGGTTGGAAACCAACTAAAGCATTGCCAGTTGCTTTAACCGCATTATATGGTTTCCCGGGTGATTTTATTTTATGTGAAGAAGTCAGTCGATCTGTTACTGATAATGAGGAAGACAGAGAAGATGTATTTAATGAGTTATTAAGCCCGATGATTATTGGTGGGTTTACAACAGTTACAGTTGCATCTGTTATTTTAACATCTATATTAATGAACTTTATTAAGTAATTGAGGAGGACATAGATATGATTATAAAAAACATCAATTTAATAGACGGTACTGGAAAAGACATTCAACGAGGTATTGATATAAAAGTTGAAAATCATGTCATTTCTGAAATTGGTAGTAATTTAAATGGCGACAATATAATAGAAGGAAATGGTCAATATCTATTACCAGGTATAATCGATAGTCATGTACATGTTATGTTGGAAATGGAACCTTTAGAAAGAAGATTATCTACACCTTTTTCATATAACTTCTACAAAGCAATTAATCATTTAAAACGAACAGTTGATGCAGGTGTTACAACCGTTCGAGATGCTTTAGGAGCAGATTTAGGTTTAAAAGAAGCTGTGAATGATGGTTTAATACTCGGACCGCGTTTACAAATAAGTGTCAACGCATTAACCATTACAGGTGGTCATGGGGACAGTTATACTAAATCCGGTATACAACTCCCTATTTTGCAAGATGGCTATCCTGGTTTACCGAGTGGTATATGTGATGGTGTGAATGAAGTCCGTAAAAAAGCACGCGAAATGTTAAGAGCTGGTGCTGATGTATTAAAAGTACATGCAACAGGTGGTGTAACAAGTGCAACTGACCATCCAGATTATACGCAATTCTCATTAGAAGAATTAAAAGTCATTGTAGAAGAAGCGCAATTTAGAAATAATCGAAAAGTTATGGCACATGCTCAAGGGTTGCAAGGTGTTAAACAATGTATAGAAGCAGGCATTCACTCAATTGAGCATGGTATATATTTAGATGATGAAGCTGTTCAATTAATGAAAGAAAAAGAAATGTACCTCGTACCTACATTACTCGCACCACTTTCCGTTATAGAGTTCGCTGAAGAATTAGGTATGAGTGAAAATTCTATTAAGAAATCTAAACAAGTCATGCAAGACCATATTGATAGCTTTAAGAAAGCACATCAAGCTGGTGTAAAAATAGCAATGGGTACAGATGCAGGTGTATTCAAACATGGAACTAATTTAAGAGAATTAGAGCTTATGGTTGAACACGGCATGACAGAAATGGAAGCTATTGTTTCGTCTACTAAGACAGCTGCTGAATGTTTAGGTTATGACGACGACTTAGGTACAATTGAAGTCGGCAAGAAAGCAGACTTCATTATACTAGATCAAAATCCTTTAGAAGACATCAAAGTATTAAGAGACCCAAATAAAATTAAAGTCGTTTCAATAGATGGCAAAATTGTCAAAGACATTAGATAATATCATAGCATTTAAAGTGTATTCTAGAAATAGATACATATGAGAACCCCCTAAAAGTGGTCACTTTTAGGGGGTTCATTTATTACATATTACCGATTGATAAATATTTAGTTTCTAAATAAGGTTCAATACCTTCGATACCACCTTCACGGCCATATCCACTTTCTTTAAATCCTCCAAATGGCGCATGCGCTGCTGATGGCGCACCATCATTCCAACCTATCACACCGAAATCAAGCTTCTTATAAATATCAAAGCCTGTACGATAGTCATTCGTGAAGAAATAAGCGGCTAAACCATATTCTGTATCATTGGCAACTTTAATAATGTCATCTAAGTCTTCGTATGCCATGACTGCAGCGATTGGTCCGAATGTTTCTTCATGCATCACTTTCATATCAAGATTTGCTTGTCTGATAACGACTGGCTTTAAGAAATTTCCACCTAATTTTAATTGTTCTAATGGTAATGACAATTCTCCACCATGATGTACGGCATCTTCAATTTGGTCGATGACTTTATCTACAGCTTGTTGATTAATGAGTGGACCCATTTCAACACCCTCTTCTAAGCCATTTCCTACATTTAATGCATTTACTTTTTCAGTTAAACGTTCTGTATAAGCTTGTTCTATATCTTGATGTACATAAATTCTATTTGCACTTATACAAGTTTGTCCTGAATTTCTAAATTTAGTCGCGATTGTTTGATCAACTGCTAGTTCAATATCTGCATCTTTATGAACAATAACTGGTGCTAATCCACCTAATTCCATCGTGACATTTTTAACTGTATTTGCAGAATCTTTTATTAAATGTTTACCTACTGGTGTAGATCCTGTGAATGTTATCTTCTGTATAATTGGACTTTCAGTAAATATTCTACCTGCGTCTTTACCACTTAATACAACATATTGAATGGCATCTTCAGGGATACCCGCTTCATGTGCCAATTCAACCATTCTTATCGTCGTTAGTGGTGTTTCTAAAGCCGGTTTACAAACAATTGTACAACCTGCTGCTAATGCTGGCGCCATTTTTCTCGCAATCATTGCTGCTGGGAAATTCCAAGGAGTAATTGCACCAACAACACCTACTGGGAACGGATCAGTGATAATTTTTTTACCTTTTTGATTAGCAGGTATAGTCTTACCATAAATACGTTTTGCTTCTTCTTGATACCATTGAATGTAACTATTTGCGTAAGCAACTTCGCCTAATGCTTCTTTATAAGGTTTACCGTTCTCTAGAGTAATTAATTCTGCTAATTCTTCTTTATATTTATCAATTAATTGATACCATTTTAATAAAAGTGATGAACGTTCATGAGCGTCTTTTTCACGCCATGATTCATATGCAACTTGTGCTTTATCAATTTGTTGAATTGCTTCTTCTTCAGAAGTATAAGGAATCGTCTTAACGACTTCATTCGTTGCTGGATTGTATACTTTTAGCTGTTTCAAATACTTCATCCCCTTTTGATTTTGTTAAATATAAGACTGCTGCTATGCCATACCATACGAATACAATAATCCATTCATGTGGCCAAATAAGTGATGACGGCATTCCTGGTAAATAGATTGCGATAAACGCAATACTTAAAATTACAGCAATCCAACCAACTACTTTACCACTTTTAATACGATATGGTCTTTCTAAATTAGGTTCACTTTTTCTTAATTTCAAAAATGCACATGCAACTAATAAGTAACCTAATACAACACCGATGCCACCAGCATCAACAATCCATACTAATGCAGGACGACCTAATAAAGGTGCAACAAATGCTAAAACACCAAGGAATATAATACCGTGTGTTGGTGTTTTGTATTTAGGGTGAATGTATGCAAACCACTTAGGAATCATATTATTTTTCGCCATCGCATATAAAATACGACTACCACCGATAATAAATGCATTCCAACTTGTGATAATACCAGCAATCCCACCTAATACGAGTAATATACCAAATCCACTTGATCCAAATAAATTCACCATTGCATCTGCCGTTGCTAATTCACTTGTACTTAATTGACTTGGTGTTAAACCAGTTGCAACACCAAACACAATTAATAAATAGAAGATAACTGATGCTATAATAGAGATAACTAAAATACCACCTATTTTTTTAGAAGGTGCTTTTACTTCTTCAGCTATTTGTGGAATAACATCGAAACCTACAAATAGGAATGGAATCATGATTAGAACAGACATTGTTCCACCTACACCACCATTAAACAATGGTTTAAGATGTGTAAAGTCACCATTGAAACCAGCACCAAAGAATAATAATAAACCTACGCCAACAATAAATATTGTAAACACAGTTTGCATAACTGCAGCAGGTTTAACGCCAAAGTAGTTTAATGATGTTAATATAACACTACCTATAGAACCGATGAGTACCCAAGTTAAGTAAACATCCCAGCCAGCTAAATTCCATAATAAACCAGAATGTTCAAATGGTATGACATAGTCAATAACAGTTGGCAATGCGACTGCTTCAAAAGTAATAACAGATACATAACCAAATAATACTGACCAACCAGATATAAATGCTACGCCAGGACTAAATGCTTTCTTAACGAATACAAATCCGCCACCTGTTTCAGGAATTGCAGAGGCAAGCTCTGCGTATGTTAATCCAATAAAAATTACTAATAATCCACCAATTACAAATGCGATAATACTACCTAGAAATCCTGCTTGTGAAATCCATTCTCCCGAAAGAACAACCCAGCCCCATCCAAGCATGGCGCCAATCGCGAGAAATAGTACGTCTGCTATGTTCATTGATTTATTAAATTGAGAATTCATAATTATACCCCATTTTTATTAGTCAAATTTCTTAAAGACTAGATTCTAAGATTGATAATCCTTTGTTTAATTCTTGATCTGTAATGACTAACGGTGCTAAAAATCGAATCACATTTCCGTTAATACCAGCTGATAATAATAATAAACCATTTTCATTTGCTGCTTTAACGATTTGTGACGTTTTAACTTTATCAGGTGATTGCGTTTCTGGATCGACAATTTCCATTGCGACCATTGCGCCTAATCTACGAATATCTCCTATAAATGAATGCTCTAATTTAAATGCTTCTAATCTTGATTGAATTGTTGCGCCAAGTTGTTCAGCTTTAGCATTTAAGTTTTCTTCTCCAATAATTTCAATTACTTTTAATGCTGCTTCACATGCAAGTGGATTTCCTGCATATGTACCACCAATTTCGCCTGGATTTGGGCTATCGACAATTTCGCTTCGTCCAACAACACCACTTAATGGGAATCCTGCTGCTAGAGATTTTGAAACAGTCATTAAGTCTGGAATAACATCAAAATGCTCAATTGCAAATGTCTTACCAGTACGTGCAAAGCCTGTTTGAATTTCATCTGCAATAAATACGATACCATGTTCTTCACATATGTCTTTTAATGCATGAATAAATTTCTTATCTGGAATGATAAATCCACCTTCACCTTGTACTGGCTCAATCACAACACATGCTACTTCTGAAGGATCCACTGTTGCGATAAAGAAATTCTTCAAATCTTTAATGACTGAATCTATGTATGCCTCATCACTTAATCCTCCAGGTTTATCTGCTAAATAAGGATATGGCGCTTGATATACTTCTGGTGCAAATGGGCCAAAGCCAAATTTGTATGGTCTTACTTTACTTGTCATAGACATTGTTAAATTTGTTCTTCCGTGAAAGCCTCTAACAAATGATACAACTTGTTGTCTACCTGTATATTTTCTAGCGATTTTTACAGCGTTTTCTACTGCTTCTGCGCCAGAATTTAGTAATACTGTTTTCTTTTTATGGTCACCTGGTGTAATTTCTGCTAATTTCTCTGCTAATTTAATATAACTTTCATACATTATCACATTGAAACCAGGTAAAATAAATCTTTCAAGCTCGTTTTTTAAATGTTCAGTTATTTTAGGATGTGAATGACCAACGTTTAACGTACCAATTGCTCCTGCAAAGTCAATCCACTCTGTACCGTCTTTATCTGTAACTGTTGCCCCTTTTGCAAAATCAGCAATATGTGTATTACCATTACTGACACCTCTTGCTACATATTCGTTACGTAAAGATTCTAATTGTTCTTGAGTCTTACCCATCAAAATCCCTCCTATTGTTTATTTAGTACATATTAAAAAAAGATTGGTATAATGAAAAGTACCAGTTTTTAATTTTTAATAGTACCAAAGGGGCGAACGATATGACTCAAACTTACAAATATAGAGAAATTTATCTCAAATTAAAACAAGATATACTCTCTCAAAAATATAATAGTCACGAAAAATTACCATCCAAAAGACAACTTTCAATTGATCAAAATGTCAGTATTAACACTGTCAAGAATGCTTATGAACAACTTTTTGCTGAGGGTTATATTTACACAAAGGAAAGACAAGGTTACTTTGTTGAGGCATTAAATAAGTTAATCATTCAAGATCAACATATTACGCAACCTTTAAACAATAACCCAACTCAAATTAAATCTTCATATCGTTATTCTTTATCGCATATGACAACAGACATCTCACAGTTTCCAATAGACTTATGGTCTAAATACGTGAAAGAAGCTTTTCATCTTTTCAAACATGAAATGTCAGAAATCCCTGTATATAAAGGGCCGCTTGAGCTAAGAAAATCAATCGCTCAATTGATTTCATACAAAAGAGGTGTCGTTTGTTACCCTGAACAAATCGTTGTCGGCTCAGGTACAGCGAACTTATTAAGCAGCTTATTCAAAGCATTTTCAAACAATCAAAAAATCGCTATTGAAAATCCTGGATATTCTCGAATGAGAAAGCTATTTATCGGCATGGGACAGGATGTCGTTAATATCCCACTAGACAACAAAGGTTTATCTGTTGAACATGTGAAACAGGCAAAGCCTGATTTTGTCGTGACAACACCTTCACATCAATTTCCAACAGGAACCATTATGCCAATTTCAAGAAGAATTGAATTACTCAACTGGGTAACTGAACATAATAAATATATTATAGAAGACGATTATGATAGTGAATATAAATATGGTACAGATAATATTCCTTCATTATATAGTTTAGATAAGAATGAACGTGTCATATATTTAGGTACATTCGCGAAAACATTAATGCCAAGTTTAAGAATAAGCTATATGGTCTTACCCTATCCACTTTTATATAAATTTGATGCGATAACAGATACATCCATTACAGATTTAAGCTTAATAAATGCTTACGCCCTACATTTATTTATTAAATCCGGAAACTATGAGAAATATATTCGTAAAATGCATCATACTTATACTGAAAAGAGAGAGCTTTTTCTAAAAGTATTAAAAAGATCATTTAAAGAAGACGTCTCGATATACGACATGGAGGCAGGTCTTCATTTTCTAATTAATATTAAGACAGACTTAAGTTATCAAGAGATTGAACAAAAAGCGCATGACCACGGTATAGAATTATATACGATTAGACGTTTCATGGCTGATGAACCTGAAAACACACCATTTAAGACACTTATTATTGGATTTGCGAAAATAAATCGAGATGATATCGAACCTGCTATTTTAAAACTAAAAGACATTATATATGATAGCCATTGATAACTATGACATAAAAAATACTTTCATAACCAACGCTTCTATACAAGGTTGGTTATGAAAGTATGATTGTCTTCTATTATATAAACTATTTCTTATAATTGATTTGATAACTTGTGACACTATTAAATGTGTCGCCATTTCTTAAAATTGATGGTGCTGATTCATTTAATAAATTAATATCATTAGGTAGTGATTGCGTTTCTAATGTAAAGCCACTATGTACATGAATAGAGTCTTTGAGATCATTCCAATTTACATCGTTCAATGTAAATATGACAACTTCATTCTGATTAGTCGTCATTTCAAGTTCCAATTTATCATTCGACACTTTGAAAGTGCCATCTTCTAATTTCACTGGATGATCAATACCATTAAATTGCTTGATTTGTTGTAATCCACTTTCGAATATATCTTTAAAAGTTATACTATCTTTCCCAATTTCTACATTAATATTCTCTGTATCGAGAGATTCCACAATTTGATTATCCTTTAGCGGATATAATCGAACGTTATGATGAAGTTGATGGTTTTCAATAGATGCATTTGTTTCATTCAAATTAAAATACACATGATTCATCGGATTCAATAAAGTATCTTCAGTACTCGTTGCTTCATATATAATTGTCCATTTCAAATTCGTTAAATCATATTGATGTGTTACAGTCATATTAATATCACCTGGGAAATGATCAACTGAATATTTCAATTCTACATGATATACAATACGGACAATATCATCTTCATTAACAATGTCATAATCAAACACTTGAGTATGCAACCCATTAGAACCACCATGTAAATTATGCACACCATCATTTTGTTCAAGCTGATAGGATTCACCATTTAATACAAACTGACCATCTTCAATTCTGCCACCATATCTTGCAACAGTCGCACCAAAGAAATAAGGATTTTGCTCATAATATTCTATTAAATCATCACTTTCAGTCGGACCAAGGATAACGGATCTACCATCAATTTTCCAATCGACAATCCGCATACCAAAATTCGTGAATTGAACCTTTGAACGCTCATCATAGATTGTAATCAAATCTATATTCTTCTCTTTATCTAAAGTCTCAATCTCAAATGACATTAGCCTCATCCTATTCTATAAAGTCTACATGCAGTTAATTAAAGTTTAGCATATTGTTCCAATCAATTCTCATTTACATGATCAAACGAATCAGCGTAAAAGTCATATTTCATATTATTCGTTGGTAAAATTCTTATTTTAGCTTTTCCTACAATTTGTTCGTCGGTAATGAGCCCAACATCTTGGCGACTATCATTACTATTCAAACGATTATCACCGAGGACTAAATATTTACCTTCTGGAATTACTTTTTCACCTTCAGAATTTTTTGTATCTGATACATCAAAGTTTTCCGTTAAATATTCCGTGAATTTATGCTTCTTATTAAAATCTAAATAAGGTTCTGCAACTTTTTCATGATTGATATATAATTGATCATTCTTATATCTGACAGTGTCACCAGGTACACCTATTAATCTCTTAATATAATCCTTTTCTTCATTCGCATGAAAAATAATCACATCACCTCTATCAATCGTACCAAGCGTTTTCGAAATTTTACTAACAATCAAATTGTCTTTATCATTAAACGTAGGATACATAGACTGTCCATGCACCTCATATCTACTAAATAAAAAAGTCGTAATAAGCCACGCCACTACAATAGCAACAACGATAGACGCAACCCATTCCATTAAATTCTTAACCACTATAACCCTCCTCAAACTCATACTAATCTTCAAAACTTAAATTGATTGGTTCATCTAATAAATTTCTCTCCATGGACATATTTGTAGAAGGTATATTTAAATCTACGTTTGTAAATTTAATATTATCAACCCAAACTTTACCAGAGCCATTTAATAAAATGCCCATAGAAATCACTTCACTTTGTTCAGGAATATCTAATACTACAGAGTAAATATTCCAACTATTTGTACCTTTAATTTGTCTATTTGACATATTATCGAATTGCAAAATATCTTCATATTTATCATCTACTCTCATCCACAAGCCAGTAGACTCAATAACTTTATCTGTTTTAATAAATGCTGATAATTTCATTCGTTTATTAAGATACTTCTTAGCATTGAACTGTTGCATCATAGTAGCAAAACCATTATTTCTCTTATTATTTCTTGATTCTAACCTTGCTGAAACTTTACCTTGATAAACAACTTCATAATCAATACTCATCACATAATCATCTGGATTACTACCACTTAGAAACCAACCTTTAATATCATTTTTCATATTATATTTTCCTCCTTTTATTTTTACATCTTTCATTATTTTTCTGTATTGTCCGGGAGGTAATCCATAATATTTTTTAAATGCTCTAGTAAAAGCTTCTTGAGATTCAAATCGATAATACATAGCTATATCTATAATTTTATGCTTTGAATTTAATAACATTTGAGCTGACTGAGTAATTCTTCTTCTCCTAATATAATTTGTAAATGAAACTCCAGTATATGCTAAGAATATTCTATGGAAATGATATTTTGAAAAGCCAGCAATATTCGTAATATCTTTAGTAGTTATATCTTCTTGTAAATTGTCTTCTATCCAGAATATAGTTTTTTGAATAATATCATCATATTTCAATATGAATCACCGCCTAAATATATGATAACAATTTAAATATATAAAAATTTGATTCATATTGCTAATATACTAAACGAATGATAATGTAACATATAATATTATATTCTATAAATATACTGAAAAGAGGCATTCTCATGAAAGTATCTTGGGTATTGTGGTGGATTTTAACAATCATTGAAGTTGGTGCATTTTTAACGTTCTCAATCTTTTTATGGTTTAGAGAAGTCGATGCCACTGGAGCTGTGCAAACAACAGAATTAAAATGGTTCTCTATCGGTATCATGGCAACACTTTTTATCATTCCATTCTTAACACAACTCGTTTGGTTAATCGTCAATATCATCACTTCTAAAAAGTTAAAATCTCAAAATCAAAATGTATAAATATAAAATAACGATACACTCCGTCACATTTCACTTAAATAAGAGATAAAGACATAGAGTGTATCGTCTGTTTTTATTAAAAGAGCCACCCTAATTCATGACCTTTTTTACTACTTTATATGCAGCTATTATAAAGAGAAATATTGAAACTCCCCATAATACAGCAGATAAGTTAGTTAAACTTCCTTCTAAATTAGTTGCAATAACTGGAAGTATACCTGCTATTAATATTAATAAAATAATTTGTTTCATAAAGATTCACCCTTTAGTACATTATTCTTTATTTTGGCCATCCTAAATAAATAGCAAAGATAATAAGAACTGCACCAACAACTATAGATCCTTTATAAATATTATGCTCTTTTCTACGTTTTATACCAACTACTACTATAACTAAACCTAATATAAATGAAAGTAACATTATATAAAAACCCATGTGATATACCTCTTTCGTTGTTAATATTATTTTAAAGACTCAAAAACTTATGATATTCATAATATATTTCTTTATAATATAAATGTAACATTTTATACACAATTATGGTAATCATATATATTAAAGAGATGAAAATGATATCTGTTTTACCAGTAATTATATGAGATGGTATAATATGAAATGAATAATCTCACATAAATTATAAGAAAGAATATCAATGGAGGGTTAAGCATGAAAGTAAAAGAATTACTTCAGAAAAGTTTCAACGATTTACTTGAGTTAGAATTAACGGGTTATAATATCGCAGTTGTACTAGTTGCGGTTGTTGTCTTAAGTGTCCTCATCACACCTTTATTTGGGATTCCTGTTGGACTTTTAGGTGGCGCGTATTACTTAAAAAATTATAAATAATATTTAAAGCCC
Source organism: Mammaliicoccus sp. RAM2 (assembly GCF_045897195.1). Classification (NCBI taxonomy): domain Bacteria; kingdom Bacillati; phylum Bacillota; class Bacilli; order Caryophanales; family Staphylococcaceae; genus Mammaliicoccus; species Mammaliicoccus sp. RAM2. Next base: position 88,230 of record NZ_JBJNWI010000006.1, read on the forward strand.
GTTTCCTTGAAAACGGGCTTTATTGATCAATTCATTATATACTTGCTTGAATTAAACCTATTCCAACTACGACAACAAGATAAATCACAGTCCATATTACTACTGTCTTTCCTTTAAATCTACTTGTTGCATATAATACAACTCCAAATAAATATGCTGCTAATAATGTTGATAAATCAAATACACCGAGATAATCATTACTTTGACTAAATACTGCTAAGCTTGTAATAGAGTATTTAACTGGATCTAAACCTACAATTGCCATTATAACTATAACGATGAGATTAAAGATTGTTGTAATTAATTTCACAAGCGTTGCAGATGCGAATAAACTTGAAGCTTTCACATCAGATTTCATAATTTTTGAGATGATAAGAAAAATTAGAAACGAAAAAGCAATGCCTATAATTGGTGCTAAAATACCACCTATGTATGCAAATACTGTAGTAAATGTAGACATTTGATCAATTTCAGTTTCACTTAATCCAGCTTCTTTTAAATCAGCAGTAAGATCAGTTGTTATTGATGTAATCCATATTGAAGCAACTGATAAAATAATGACCAAAATCAAATTCATCAACCACTTAGGTCGTTCTCTATAGTTGTTTAAAGTTGGTGCAAATAATAAATTTGAATGTTTCATCACTATACTCCTTTGCTTTTTGTATAATTTAAGGTTAACATTCATAAAGCATTAATAAAATACTTAATTATATAATTAATATTCTTAAATTTTATAATCGTTATTTAATTTTTGCATAGAATATGATATTCATGTACTTCTTAAGGAACTATGGAAATTAAATATTCATATGATTACTCAACAGAAATAGACAAAATATACCAAATTATGCTATTATGTAAATGAAAAAGGCAACGTGTTGTCACACATTGCCTATGAGCCCGTTAAAAAGACGGTGGATTTTTGATTATGTTAAAAATAACCATCTAAACCTCCAAAGTTAGAGATGGTTATTTTTTTGTGTTTAATTTTATAATTGCGATTACTAAACCTAATAATAGTACGATAAAATTACCGAAACTAAATATTAAGTTCATCACATCGACAATTGAAAACACTAAGGGCATCTCCTTTCTAAAGATTTTGCTGATACTTTCATAAGCATCACCTCACTTTATACTTAGATTAGCCACCATCTATCTAACTTGCTCTGTTATATTATACCAAATTCCCATTATTTGTAACATTATGTTTGGACTTCAATAGACAAAATATGCCAAATTGTGCTATTATGTAAATGAAAAAGGCAACGTGCTGTCACACGCTGCCAATAAGCCCGTTAAAAAGACGGTGGAAAATTTATTAGTTATTAAATAACTATCGCCTCTCCAAAGTTAGCGATGGTTATTTTTTGTGTTTAATTTTATAATTGCGATTACTAAACCTAATAATAGTACGATAAAATTACCGAAACTAAATATTAAGTTCATCACATCGACAATTGAAAACACTAAGGGCATCTCCTTTCTAAAGATTTTGCTGATACTTTCATAAGCATCACCTCACTTTATACTTAGGTTAGCCACCATCTATCTAACTTGCTCTGTTATATTATACCAAATTCCCATTATTTGTAACATTGTTTCAGTATTATAATAGACAAAATATATGTATTTATTTTATAATATATACATAAAAGGCAACGTGCTGTCACACGTTGCCCATGAGCCCGTTAAAAAGACGGTGGCTTTATTTAATTGGTTAATAATAACCATCGAACTTGCTCAAAGTTAGCGATGGTTATTTTTTTGTACTTTTTTATGGATATTTTTAATATTACGCTCTATCACTCATGTATGATTCCGCTATTGTTTGTGAATTACATAAAAAACCATGAATAATTAATTACAAATTTAATATTCTTAAATCTCATAAGTATTATTTTTTATTGTTCCTAACTGTGGTAACATTTCCCATGTGAGAATAAAAATATATAGGAGTGGAATAAGTTGAAGCGTAAATTATTTTGGATAATCGGGATTATCGTTATCGTTTTGTTAGTTGTTGTTGCGCTTATTGTAAAACAAACTACAAATGATACAGACGATAAAAAAGACGGTTATGATACATATAAAGTTAAAAAGGAATCTCCTTTAAGTATTTCTGGTAAGGCTGCACCTACTAAAATTAAAACTTATAACAATAATGATCAGTTAGGTGAATTTGTGAGTACAGTTGTTGAAGATGGTCAATCTGTTAAACAAGGTGATCAATTGATTAACTATAATGTGAATAATCAAAAGCGCCAAGATTTACAAGATAATGTAAATGCTGCACAAAACAAAGTTGATCAAGACTACCAAAATATTAATCAGCAACCGAACAATAATGATTTACAAAACACTTTATCTAAAGATTTAAATACATTAAATGATGCTAACAAGCAGTTATCTCAGTACGACCGTCAAGTAAACGAAAGTATGTATGCTACATTTGATGGTAAAGTCGAAATGGAGAATGATAATGACGCTAATAGTGGTGAAGCAATATTAAAATTAGTCGCGAGTGAACCTCAAATCAAAACTTCTGTATCTGAATTTGATATTACTAAAATTAAGGTTGGCGATGCAGTTAATGTAACGGTGAACAGTACTGGCGAACAAGGTAAAGGGAAAGTGACAAAGATTTCTGAATTACCTACAAGTTACGATGATAGTAACCAAAGTGAATCGATGAATACTGCAGATCCAGAAAGTGAGACAACGCAGACATCTAATCCTGTTTCTAATAATCCAAGTGTTGGTAAAGGCAACTCTAAATATCAAGTAACGATTGGTAAATTAGACATTTCTGTTCGTAGTGGTTTCTCAACTGAAGGAGAAATTCCTTTAGATACGATTAAATTACCTAAGTCTGTATTAACAAAAGGCAATCATGTATTTGTTGTCGATAAAAATCATAAAGTTCATAAACGACATATTAATATTAAACGACAAAACGGTGAAATCTATGTTGAGAAAGGACTTAAATCTGGCGATAAACTGATCATTTCACCTAAGAAAACATTAAATAATGGTGAAAAGGTTGAGATAGCATCATGATTAATTTAGTTAATGTAAATCGACACTTTAAAAACGGAGAAGAAACAAATCATATATTGAAAGATATTAATATATCTATTGATACAGGTGAATTTATCGCGATTATGGGCCCTTCAGGTTCTGGGAAAAGTACACTAATTAATATTTTAGGGTTTATAGATAGAGGGTACACAGGTGAATATCTGTTTGATGATGAGAATTATCAACAAGTTTCAGATAATAAGCTTGCCTTTATTAGAAATAAAACAGTCGGTTTTGTCTTTCAAAATTTTAAATTAATACAAAATAATACGATCATGGAGAATGTTAGTATCCCTCTATTATATTCAGGTATGTCTTCAAAAGAACGTAAACAACGTGTTGAATCTGTCTTAAAAGACGTTGGAATAGCAGATAAAAAACATCTTGTACCGAATAAGTTATCAGGTGGTCAACAACAACGCGTCGCCATCGCACGCTCGATTGTCAACAAACCTAAATTCATTATCGCTGATGAACCAACAGGTGCGCTTGATTCTCAAACTTCTAAAGATATTATGGATTTATTTGTACGACTTAATCGCGAACAAAATACAACGATGATTATTGTTACGCATGATCGTAAAGTAGCTGAACAAGCTGATCGCGTGATACACATATTAGATGGTCGTGTTCAGCGAGAAGAGGTGATAGAATGAAGAACTTACCGAATATCATATCAGTCTCTCTCAAATCTATCATGAAGAATAAACGCCGTAACATCTTTACGATGATTGGTATTATTATCGGTATAGCTGCCGTCATTACCATTATGTCTTTAGGTAATGGTTTTAAAAAGACGGCATCTGATGAATTTGCTGATACGGGTGCGAGTAAAGGACAAGCTATGATTAGCTTCATGCCTGAAAATATGGAAGGCTCTAAAGAAAATCCATTCGACAAACAAGATATTGAGCTCGTCAAACAAATAGATGGTGTCACAGATGCTAAAATTAAAGAAGATGACAGTCAAAGTTATGGAGCAAAAATGACCAATTCACAAAAGCAATCTGACATCAATATCTTCAAAAAAGATCACGTCAACAATGCATCTGAAGGCAAAGGATTCACGCAATCAGATAATGAATTGAAAGAAAAAGTCGTCACAATCGATCAAACGATCGCTAAAAAAGCGTTCAAAGGTGACGCGATTGGTAAGACGTTATTTATAGATGACCAAGGATTTAAAATTGTAGGTATTGTCAATAATCCTATGTATGAAAATACAGTCAATATGCCTAGCGAAACATTCAATCGATATATGGGCGACTTAAGTCAGGAACTTCCACAACTAGAATTAAAAGTAGATAACGATGATAACAAAAAAGAAATCGCTAATAAGGCAGCTAAGCTCTTAAATAAAAGAGGTTCAGGTATGAGCGAAGGTAGTTATCAGTATTCAGATATGGAAGAAGTCATGAAAAGTATTACACAAGTATTCGATGCCATTACGTACTTTGTTGCAGCAGTAGCAGGTATTTCATTATTCATTGCGGGTATAGTGTGATGAATGTTATGTATATTTCAGTCGCTGAACGTACAGAAGAAATTGCGATAAGACGTGCATTTGGGGCTAAGGGTCGAGACATTGAAATACAATTCTTAATAGAAAGTATCGTACTATGTCTAATCGGCGGCATTATAGGATTAATCATAGGTATCTTGATTTCTAAACTTGTAGAAGCCGTTACGCCTGATATGGTTCAAAGTGTTGTGAGCCTAGGATCTATTTTACTAGCTGTCGGCGTTTCAACATTAATTGGTATTGTATTTGGTTGGATACCAGCAAGGTCAGCATCTAAGAAAGAATTAATAGATATAATTAAATAGTTTAAATATAATTTAACCGCCACCTGAGTTGTCGTCCAACTCAGGTGGCGGTATTATTAGTTATACTTCAGTTAAGGCATTATTAAAGTCTGCTATCATTTTGTGCCATGCTTCGTCAATACGTTCATCTAAACCGAATAGCCCGCTTCTTCCCAATATATAAATATCTGGATTGGCTTTTTGAATTTTACTAAATGTCTTCTTATTTGAAGAACCATCCATTTCAATTAAATATTTGTATTGATGTTCATCTCTTAACTTTCTTAATTCTACTATTTTATCTAATGTTTCATCGATAAATTTTTCTCCAGCAAACCCTGGGTCAACGGTCATAATTGTGATCTTATCTAAATATTGAATATATGGTTTAATCACTTCAATGGGTGTTTCTGGATTTAATACGATCCCTACTTTTTTACCTTGATCATGAATCTTATGAATCAATCGGTAAGCGACACCATTGACGACTTCTGCATGTATACATATATAATCTGTATCTACTTTTAATAATTCATCCACCCAAAATGAAGGCTCCGTGACCATTAAATGTGCAGAAATGGGTACGTCAGAAATTTTCTTAACTTGTTCAATAAACCAAGGTGAAAGTGTAATATTAGGGACATAATGACCGTCCATAATATCTATATGATAAGATTCTACGTGCTGATTCAAAAATGTAATCTGCTCGCTAAATTTATCTAAGTCCATCGTCATTAATGATGGTGAAAACTTTACATTCTCCATATGTTAAACCTCCATTAGTATACTTTAATATCGCCTAATTCTATGTCATCTTCTTCGATTTCATCGACCATTTCTTCTGATTCATTTACAGGTTTTTTAAGTAGCACAAGTACTAGAGCCGTAACAATAACATTTGCTACGATAGCGATGACGAAACCTAATGGCTGAGACATTGTTGGAATTGCCAACATGCCACCAAACGGTACTTTCGAGTCAGCGTTCATCACCATTGAAATCGCGCCACCTACTGCACCTCCGATTCCTGTAGCAATAACACATCTAATAATGTCATTTAAAACAATCGGTAAGACGCCTTCTACAATTTCAATAATTCCCATTGGGAATGCTGTTTTTAATGTTTCTACTTCTACTTTTTTATAAATATTTTTACGCATTAATCTTCCAATCCAATATGCAAATGCGAATCCAATTGGTGTAGCTGTGTTAACGACAATCAATGCTGTTATAGGTTCATGAATACCTTGTGCTTGTAAAGTTAAAACAAATGCAAATACTGTCTTATTAATTGGACCACCATAATCGACACTTGCTAATACTCCGATGATAATGCCATAAATTAATTTAGAAGTACCGCTGAGTGATTGCAAATACTCCGTTAAAATATGCGTAAATTGTGTAATTGGCGCGCCGATTACATAGACCATAATAAGCCCACCTATAAGTGAAGCTATAAATGGAATTACAACCATGGGCATTAAGCCTTTTGCCCAATTTGGCATTTTGATATATTTAATAATTAATACAACAAGATAACCTGCCAAGAAGCCACCTATTAAACCTCCGATAAAACCTGATCCAACTGCATTAGCTGTTAAACCAATAACGAGTCCAGGTGCTATACCCGGCTTATCAGCAATTGAATAAGCGATACCTGTTGCAATAACGACTGGTAACATGCCCAGTCCAGCTCCACCAAGTGTTGCAAGTACATCCCAGAATGAATAGCCAGTCTTCGTTAAATCTGTTGATGAATCTCCGCCTAACGCCATTCCAATTGCAATCATGAATCCCGCTCCACATACAACTGGAATTAAATAAGATATTGCCGTAAGTAAATGACCTTTTAAATTCAACTGATTAAAAAATGTTTTCACGTTATCTCCCCCTTTGTTAGTTAGATAAAATTGCTACAACTTCTGTTTTATTTTTAGAATTTAATAATTGTTCAATCACTTCATCATTACTCAACTTTCTTGCGATTAATGATAAGAGTTTCAAATGTTCTTTAGAATTGTCGTTATCTTCACCGACTGCAAGTAAAATAACGACTTTCGCACCTGTATCATCTAAAGATGGCCACTCTACTTCATCTTTTAAGACGCCAATTGCAATACCAACTTTGTTAACGCTACTACTTTTCCCATGTGGAATCGCCACAAAGTTACCAATACCTGTTACGCCTTCTGACTCTCTTTTATAAACCGCTTCTAAAAATGCTTCTGAATTGTCTATATATTGTTCTTTATCAAATAAATGAACGAGTGTTTCTAAAGTTTCTTCTCTATTATTTGTCTCAAGTTCTGTTAAGATTGTGTTCTCATCTAATACATCTATTAAATTCATATAGCATCTCCTTTATTGTTGTGAAATTTGTTCGATTTTTTCTATTAATTTATTTGGAGATTTTATTGCGACATCTGTCGGTATTTCGATGACTTTTTTACCTTCAAATCTTTCTTTAGCGCTTACCTTTACATCCACAGCAAGCAACACGATATCAGCTTGTTTTATATCTTCAGGTGACAATTCATTTTCTACACCAATTGTGCCTTGTGTTTCGATTTTAATATTATGACCTTTCTTTTCAGCTGCTTTTTCTAACTTTTCAGCTGCGATATATGTGTGTGCAATACCTACTGTACAAGCACAAATACTCACGATATTCATATTTCATTCCTCCAATTATATTAATGATTCTACAAAGTCTTCGTCTGCTAAATTTCTCATAAATGCTTTAATGTCTTGCAATACTGCTTGATCTTCTTGTGGTTTAAGATTTAGCAAAATAATCAATTTCAATGACTGGTCATGCCAATTGATAATATTTGTCTCACTTTTAATTAAAAATATTTTAGTCTTTAATATGTTCTCACTTTGAATGTGCGGTAAAATCACTTCTGGGAAAATTTCAATATTCCCATGATGTTCTCGCTCATGTACCTCTTCAATAAAAACACTTTCAGACTGAATGTATTGATTCTTCTTTAACTGACTACCTATTTCTTCTATGACATCTTGATACATTGCGTTAGTTGTATTAATTTCATAAAATAACGATTCATTCATTGTGATCACCTAACATTTCTATCATCTTTCGTAATTTAATTTGATCATTCTTATTAAACATTGCGCTGATGACCACGATTGGAATTTGCTTTACTTCAGGTATATGAACAGTTGAAATAATCAAATCTACTTTATGCAAGTCATCATCTTGTAAATCAAAAGAAGATTTAACATCTACAATCTCAATTTCAGGTACATTTCTGTCTATTTTAGTTTTCAATAATTCAGAAGTACCTATGCCAGTTGTACAAGTAATCAACGTTTGTATTTTCTTCGGATTTCTCTCAAGTTCTTTCGCAAAATACAGTGTTAAAAAGCCTATTTCATCGTCATTCATTTTTTTAATATGATACGTTTTAGAAATTTGATCTGAAATCTGTCGAATAACTGTAAATACATGTGGATATTCAATTTTAATTTGTTCTATTAAAGCATTTCTGACATTTAACCCATGTTCAATTCGATTAAGCATCGGTTTAATATGTTTAAGAAGTTGCTGCTCTAAATCAATATTTTTAAATGAATGATTTAATTCATGACTCGCACCATCTATCAATGCATTTGTTATATCAATGACTTCTTGTGAATATTGCATGTCTTCTTGATTATGCTGAATATTTTGCGTTTCAAATCTTGAAGAAATAAGATATTCAAACAAATAAATTCGTTCATTTTCAGGTAATTGAGTATGAAGATATTGTTCAACATTGCCAATGACCATGTCACTCATTCTATAAAATGATTGATACTCATTTTTTAACTTTATCAATTCAGGTGTCTTTCTATCTTTGTCTTGTTTGATCACACCTCTTTTTCTAAAGCGCATAATTAAAATATATAAATGAGAGAAAATGTTCACATTATAAGGATAAGGAATAATCATATCTTTATAATTCTCAATCTTATTGATTTGTTCTTGAACAAAATGTGCATCTTTATCCTCATTTTGATCGATAACATTATATGCCGAGAAATTAGACAGTTGCCCATCTCCAATGAGTTCTAACAATGCATTTCGAATATCACTTTCATCACCGTTTATAAATAAATGACGATTCTTTCTTTCTAAATTTAAATTAAAACGTTTTAACATCTCTTCAATTTTTTTCTCATCTGTGTTCAGAACACTCTCAGAAATATAATAACGTTCGATAATATTAAAGATAGATATCGATTTAGGGGAGATTAATAATAAATCTTTTGTCATCATATTTCGTCTTTCAATAGGAGAAAACAAATCATTTTGATGAAGTTGCCCTATTTCATGCTGTTCAATATATTCTTTATCATCAATACGATAGCCCTTACCTTTTTCAGATATAATAAGAGGCTCTTTATAATAATCATTTATACGTTTAACAAGTCGATAAATCGTTTTAGTAGAAACATTTAGATGTTTAGCCAATCGATTTGAATCGACAAACGAATGCGCATTTAATAAGTAATGAATTAACTTCTCTTGATTATCACCTTCCATGACTTTTACAACCTCCCTGTAGCTTTATCATAAAACAAATATATGTAAGCGTTTTACTTTTGTTTGTCCATTACAATAGACATTAAAATATCATTCATTATAAACTATCGCGTTACTAAAGTAATGAATTAACTTCTTTTAAACTTCTACATCTGTAAAAAGTCTGCATACCAATTAAAATTGCGCACAAAAAAACTCACTTTAACATAATTGCTAAAATGAGTTTAAAATTATAGTTCTATAAGTGTTTTGTTCGTTTGAAACTGCTCTTGCTCAAAAAATTCTGGGACATCTCCGAATTTAATATGTTTAGTAAAATAGCTTTCTTGTATTTTACCTTGTCTAATTTGCTCAATTACAAATTCAAAATCATCTAATGTCGCATTTCTACTTCCCATAAGTGTTATTTCTTTAGCATGAAAATCTGGGTCTACAAATTCAATCGTGTCTTTAACTAAACCGACATAGACTATTTTACCGCCATGATTAACGTAATTAAATGCTTGTTCCATAGACTTCTTGTTACCAGTTGCATCAAACACAACTGTTGGATATTCATTATCATTTACTGAAAGAATGTCATCAATAATGGAAGGACTAACTACTATAGTTTCATCACACTCCGACCATTCTTTACAAAATTCTAATCTTTCAGCCCTAAGATCAACTACAATAACCTTCGCACCTTTTAATTTAGAGAAACGAGCAACGCCTAAACCTATCGGACCAGCTCCAACAACCAATACTGTTTCACCTGATTGAACATCTGCTCTATTAACGCCATGTGCACCAATACTTAAAGGTTCAATCATAGCAGACATATGAATCGGTAAATCATTAACTTTAATCACATTTTGAGCTGGTACTGATAAATATTCTGTCATACCTCCATCACTATGTACACCGATTACTTCTATGTTCTGGCAACAATTCGTCTTATTATTACGACAAGCTAAACATTTTCCACAATGGACATAAGGTATGATTGTGACTTTATCATCTTTCGAAATATCTTCAACATTTTTCCCAATCTCTTTAACGATCCCTGACAATTCATGTCCTAATATTCTAGGATATTCAAAAAATGGCTGATTACCACCATATGCATGAATATCTGTTCCACATATTCCAATATGTTTTACATTAATTAATATATGATCCTCTTCTATGAAGATTTGTTCTTTAGTTTCTTGAATAATCATTTTCCCAGGTTCTTCACAAACAATTGATTTCATATTATACACTTTCTTTCATTTTTATTTTGAATTAAAGTTCAATAGTTCCAAATGTTTACCAATATGATTTTTAAGCAATTCAGCATATTCATCTTCATATTTTACTAAAACGGCATATATATCATCTTTAAAAATATAGTGACCATTATCATTTTTAACAGTCAGAAGTAACCCATATGAGACATGTAGGAGTTGTCTCGCATTATCATCTTCTAAATAAGATTGATATTGCGTTTCAGTTAATTGCTCAATTGGCTTTATATCTTCAATATTAGGCGTGATGTGATAATATTTTTGCGTTTCCGCAAAATGATCCAAAGCATATTGATGTATATTCCTATATAGATTCGGTTCATGTATGGCTATTAAGCGCACAGCTTCTAACCAGTTAGTACCTGCTGTTTTTATATGGAAACGTTTATGCGTCTTTTCACTTATTAAAGGAAATACAGAAAATTTATCACTACCTGAGTGAATGCTTAATTTATATTTAAAATAATCTGCAATATGAGCATGTACTTCAAGCTCTTGTTCAAACTGAGCAATATCACCAATATAATCTATACCTTTTTGAAATTCTCCACAAAACCTTGGTGCTAAACTCGTCACTTGCACGTCTTGATCATATAATTCCTTTGATACGAAAAGGTGATCAAAAGGTGTTGTAATAGTCATTGTTTCATCAATAGAAATTTCAAAATCAATATCTCTATCTAAAGGCTCGATGTAAGTTTTGTATATATAAACCATGTATTCGATTGCTTTATGATAAACGACAACAACTTTCATAAGTTCATGTTTATCAAACACCAAATCATTATGTTCGATTTGATAAGACTTACCTAAGTACTTATCTTCATAGTATTGCTTTATCTCTTGATTAAACGGTTGATAGGCAGCTTCTACTTCATCATGATTGTCTAAATCAACATCATTTCTAATGTAATCAGAACAATCTAAAGTTAACATCGAAATACCGAGCTCTAATTCATGTTTAATATCCCTTTCTTCTTTAAGATGATCACCATCTGCACCGTAACCATCTGTATAACCTGCTTGTATAACACTGTAAGCTGCTGAGTCGATAACATCTTCCATTTTTCGATTTGTTAAATCTAATTCTCGAATACTTTGTTGTGCAAAAACAGGTCTCATTTTAGAAGTTCGTACTGCTTCAACATGGCCAGGTGTCGCAAGACCTAATCTATCACCTAAACCTATCGTTGTTTCATTCTGACCAAATGCTCGCGGTTTTGTAAATTCAAAATATTGATTTAACACTAATCTATTTTCATGAGTTAATGGGCACAATTTAGCATCATTACCATATTCTTCACCATTAATATCTTGAAATAAATGATCATTACCAACTGCTAATAAATACTTTTCGTTTTCAGCTTTAATCATGATAATACTTGTATTCTTTTCTTTAAATAGAGATTTTTTATATACTTTTATGATTTCTGATTCTGGTAATTCATCTTTTTTCACAGAAGAAATAATTTGATGTAATCCTTCCATTATTTCACCCATCCTTTACTCGATTTTATACGCTTTCAGGTTTTACAATTGGTTTAACAAAGAATATAACGGCGATAGAAGCTATCACTGCTAATCCACCTGCAAGTAGAAAGGCAGCTGTGTATGTTCCTGTTGTTTGAATAATATAACCTGTAATAGTTGGACCAACAATACCAGCAGTATTTGCTAATAAATGCATAAAACCACCAACAGATCCAACATTATTACTATCTACAACATCCTGTACAATCGCCCAATAAATTGCGCCTGTTAAATATAAGAATAAAACAGATAAGGCAACTAACGTTACAGCACCCGCAGTTGTTGTGACTATTCCCGAAATACCGATACACACAGCTGAAAGGAATAAACAAACAACTAGGACAACTTTTCTAGAGAAAAGCACACCTTTTTGAACAGTATGTTTATAGACAAAGTCTGATACTATACCACTCATTGCTAATCCTAAAAACCCTAAAACCCATGGTATGACAGTAATTAAACTCATGTTTTCTATACTTAAGTTTCGAGCATCAACTAAATAACTTGGGAACCATGTTAAGAAGAAGAATAAAATATAGTTATAAGCAAAGAAAGCAAATGCTGTAAAGAGCACAGTTGGATTCTTTAAATAATATCCTAATTTAAATGTAGTAACTGGTGCTATATCTGCTTTTTCATCAATTTTAGTTTCTTCAATATAATCTGGTTTTTCTTTCGCAAAGAACCACCAAGATATAGCCCAAATTAAACCAATGACCATAATAGCTACGAAAGATACTCTCCAACCTAAATGTAAAGCGATATATCCAACTATCGGACCTGAAATAGCACCACCAAGAGGTGTACCACTGTTTGCTAGTCCTACAGCTGTTGCACGTTTTGAAGGTGGATACCAGTTATTGACCATCTTATTAATTGTTGCACTTAATGGACCTTCACCCATTCCAAACAATATTCGGACAATAAATAAACTTACAAATCCGACTACTAAAACGATCGCACCACTAAATAATGACCAAACAATCATTGCAACAAACAATGTGATTTTTGCACCAAATTTATCAGAAGCTACACCACCGACAAAGTTGAAAATTGCATAACCAATTGAAAAACTACTAAAAATAATACCCATTTGACCTGGTGTTAATTTTAAATCCTCTTGTATAAATGGTGCTGCTACTGAAAGTGCAGAACGATCTAAATAATTGATAACACCCGCTAAAAATAGAAATATTAAAATAATCTTGCCATTTCTACCTATTTTTCCCATGCTTCAATCCCCTTTATATGTTTATTAAACGCCTGAGTATGCCATAAACCCGCCATCAACTGGTACAGTAATGCCATTTACAAATGATGAATATTCTTTATCTAATAACCATAAAATCGTACCGATAAGTGCTTCTGGTTTTCCAAATTCTCCAAGTGGTGTTTGGCTTAATATTTTTTCTGAACGTGCCGTCAGACTTCCGTCTTCATTTAATAATAAGTCTCTATTTTGTTCTGTTAAGAAAAATCCTGGTGCTATCGCATTGACTCTAATATCTTCCTCTGCAAAATAAACTGCCAACCACTGCGTAAAATTATTAATGGCAGCTTTTGCTGCACTATATGCTGGGACTTTAGTCATTGGTGCATAACTGCTCATAGAAGAAAAATTAATAATACTGGCATGCTCTGACTTCAGTAATTCTTTACCGAATACTTTAGCAGCAACAAATGAACCAATAAAATTATTATTAAATACATGTTCAAATCCACTTTGTTCTAAATCGAAAAAGTTCTTTTTATCTTCAGCATTATATGATTCTGAATCTGTAATAGCGTCAGGGTTATTACCACCTGCACCATTAATTAAATAGTCAATTTTTCCAAATGCTTCTATAATTTCATCTTTAGCTTTTGTAAGCGATTCTTCATTTGTCACATCAACTGAATAGTTACGAGCCATACCACCTTCAGCTTCTATTTCTTTAACAACTTCTGCACCTTTATCATAAGTACGATTTAAAATGGCGATTTGCATGCCTTGTTTGCCTAATTCTTTCGCAATTTTTCTACAAAGAACTCCGCTGCCACCTGTAATTACAACAACTTTATCTTTTAAACTTTCATGTTTACTAAACATTTTTACCAGACTCCTTTTCAAGTTGATATGCATCCCATAATCCATTTAAGTACATAATACCTAATGCTCTATCATATAATCCGTATCCTGGACGGCATTCTTCGTTCCATAAATGTCTGCCATGATCTGGTCGAATATACCCTTTATAATCTGCATCTGATAAATGTTTCATAATTTGTGAAATATCAATATTACCGTCTTCTGTAAAATGAGAAGTTTCAACAAAACTGCCATTTTCATAGATATGAACATTTCTAATATGCATAAATGGTGCATGCTCATGATATTTCAAAGCAATTTCTGCCATATCATTATCTTTACTAGCACCCATAGAACCTGTACATAACGTAATCGCATTATTTGGGCTATTATTGATTTCAAACATTCTCTCGTAACTATCTGCGCCAGTTATAATTCTTGGTAAGTTAAAAATAGAATACGGTGGATCATCTGGGTGAATTGCCATTTTAATCCCACAACGTTCTGCAGTTGGAATGATTGCATTTATAAAGTAAGCAAAGTTATCCCATAATTTTTCTTCATCTATATTTTTATATGCTTCAAATAGTTCTGAAATTTGATCTAATTTTTCTGGTTCCCAACCTGGCATTGTTAGATTTTTACTCGCATTTGAAACAGTTTCTATTAATTCTTTCGGATCTAAATTTTTCACTTTTTCATAATCAAAATAAAGTGCTGTAGAACCATCTTCTAATGGATGGAACATATCTGTTCTAGTCCAATCAAATATTGGCATGAAGTTATAACAAATAACTTCCACACCATATTCAGCTAAATTCTCAATTGTTTGTTTATAGTTTTCAATTAATTCATCACGTTCACTATTACCTAATTTAATTGATTCATGAACATTTACACTTTCAACAACTTTTGCATTAAATCCATGTGATTCAATATATTCAACTTCATCTTTAATTTCTTCTTTTTCCCAAATAGCACCAACTGGCTTTTCATGAAGTGCCCATACAATCCCAGTTGTATTAGGTATTTGTTTAATATCTTCTAATGTAATTGTGTCATTGTTTCTTCCGTACCAACGAAATGTCATTTCCATTTTATCCATCTCCTAATTGAAATTAATAATAGCCTTCTTAACTTGTTCTGGATGTTCATCTATATATTGAAACGCTTCTTTTGCTTCATTTAAATCAAATTGATGTGTAACTAAATCAAAATCATCAAATTTACCTTTTTCAATATTCTCTATTACCTCTGCAAATTTATAAGTTTGTAATCTTGAACCAACGATTGTCAGTTCATTTTTTGTAATAGGCATTTGTGAAATATTAGCTGGTCTTTCATCAAATCCTAATACGACCACTCTTCCTGCTGCAGATGTTACTTGAACACTTGTTTCAAATGTTTGAGGCATACAAACTGCATCTATCGACACATTGACGCCTTCTCCATTCGTGATGGATCTAACTTCTTCAAGTAAATCTTTCTCAGCCACATTAATAGTAATATCTGCACCTTGTTGTTTTGCATAATCCAATCTTGATTGATCTAAATCTGAAATGATTACTTTCACATCTTTCAACTTAGCGTATCGTAATATGCATAATCCAATAGGACCTGCACCCTGTATAAGTAGAGTATCTCCATCTTGAAGATTCCCTCTACTAGTTGCTTGAGCACCAATTGTAAGTGGTTCAATCAGAACACTCATTTCAAAAGGAATATCTAAATTGACTTTATGAAGTTGCTTCTCATTAATTGCGAAGTACTCTCTCATACCACCATCTTCATGAACACCAAAGACGACTAAATTCTCACATACATTTGGTCTGTCTTGCTTACATGCATAACATTCTCCACAAGGTCTAATAGGTTCAACGACAACGTGATCGCCTACTTGTAATTCAGACTCTCCATAAACCTCGTCTACAACGCCTACTACTTCATGTCCAACCACTCTAGGAATAGTTGCTAATGGGTTAGTTCCATGTAAAATATGTCTATCTGAACCGCATATGCCAACCTTTTTAGTTTTTACTAAAATATTTTGTTCTTCGTTTATCTTAGGTTTATCTAAAGTTTCTACAACAAGTTCATTTTTTCCGATTACTCTAGCTGCTTTCATGTATACACACTCTTTTCTATCTATTTATAAGTTCTTTACCACTCAAGAAACTTTCTACTTGTTCTAAATATGGCAATCCTTCGTTATCGCCTATTACTTCTGTAACCATTCCACCAACTGCATTTGCGAATCTTACGCGTTCTTTTGCTGTATATCCTTTACTTAAAGCGAACAAGTATCCACTTGAAAAGCCATCTCCAGCGCCTACTGTATCGATTGGACTTACTGGAAAGACTTCTGTTTCAAATTGTTCTTCATTGCTTACATATTGTGTTGGTAAATGTCCACGTTTGATAATAATTTCTTGTAAGTCTTGTTCTTTTAATAAATCTTCAATATTTTCAAATGGTGTCGCTATTTTAAGAATTTCTAGTTCTTCATCGCTTGTTAACAGAATATCTGTATAAGGTAATAATGCGCCTAGACTTTCACTTGCTGTCTCTTTAGTCCAAGTTTTTAGTCTAATATTAGGATCTAAAGTTACAGTTGTATTTGCTTTTTGCGCTTTTTTCATCATCGCTTGAATCAGTTCAATTTTATGATGTAATAATGCGACAAACACACCACTGACGTGGAAATAATCAATATCATCAAAGTTAATATTTGCGACATCTTCTTCTGTTAAGTCTTTAATGGGTGCATTGTCTCGATAATAAAATGAAGCACCGCTTCCATCTGCATTTATTTGTTTAAAATAAACAGACGTATTTTTTCCTGATACTTGTTCGATATGATCTGTATCAATACCTTCTCCACGTAAATTATTGATAATATGTTGACCAAATTCATCTTTACCAACTTTTGAATAAAAAGTTGTTTCTAACCCTAATCTACTCGCACCAATTGCTACATTTAATTCCGCGCCTCCAATTGTTCTTTGGAATGTATGATTAAATTTCAAAGGTCCTTTATTACTAGGATTCATGGCTATCATGGAATCACCAATTGTGAAAAGCCTCATTTCTACCACTCACTTTCATCGATTTCTAACAGCTTCTACATACTTTTGAGCTTTTTCTGAAATAACTTCAAAATTATTTCCTGTAAATTCTTTCGTTAAGTCGCCACCAATACCTACAGCGAATGAACCTTTTTCAATCCAATCTGATATGTTATCTAAATTCACGCCTCCAGAAGGCATGAGTTCAACATTGGGTACTGGACCTTTTATATCTTTAATAAATCCAGCGCCTAATTGTCCTCCTGGGAACAGTTTGATTAAATCCGAACCATAGCGTAATGCTTCTATAATTTCTGTTGCACTACTACAACCTGGTAAATATGGAATGGAATATATATTACATAATTTAGATATATTGGTGTCTAAATGTGGACTTACAATATATTGAGCCCCTTTATTAATCGCAATTTGTGCTGTAGCAGCATCTAACACTGTACCTGCACCAAGTACGATATCATCACCATATTGTTTATGTACTTGATTAATCACTTCTTCAGCATTCGGTACAGTAAACGTAATTTCTATATTTTTAAATCCACCTTTAATGATTTCATCAACAATTTTCTTTGTTTCATCCTCATCATTTCCTCTAACAACTGCAACGAGGTAATTTTCATGTAACTGGTTTAAAATTTTGTATTTTTTCAAAATAGCCCTCCGTTCCACATTATGATACAATGTATTGTATAGTAATATTTAGTATTATTATAACGTTTGTGAAAACGTTGTCAATTATTTTTCTCATCTATGTTACTTAATTCATAGATTAATTTATGCTATATTTTTATCAAAGAGGTGATGATTATGGCTTCTAACGTTCAATCCATTGACCGCGCATTAAGCATTTTAGAAATCATATCCGAAAAAGAACAAATATCATTAAAAGACTTAGTAGATGAAATTCAATTATCTAAAGCAACTGTACATAGACTTGTTAATTCATTGATTAGCAACGGCTATGTACAACAAAACGCATTGACCAATCAATATGAAATAACTTTTAAAATGTTCCAACTTGGGAATAAACGTGTACAAAATATTGATTTTTTAAATGTAGCTAAAAGTATGATTAGTCAGCTCATGACAACAGTTGGGGAAACATGTCATTTAGTAGTGGAAGACAATAACGAAGTGGTATATATAGATAAATTTATACCAAGCAATAACAATCGATCGATGGCATCTAAAATCGGGAAACGAGCACCTATGTATTGCACAGCAGTAGGTAAATCTATACTTTCGACGTATGAGAATGAAAGAATCCAAGAAATATGGAATCAATCGAATATTGTTAAACTAACCGAAAATACAATCACAGACTATGATCAATTCATCGATGAAATAGCAGTCATCCGAGAACAAGGTTATTCCGTTGATAACGAAGAAAATGAAAAAGGCATATATTGCGTAAGTACTTACTTCGTAAACTATCGAAACGAAGTCCAAGGCGCTATCAGCCTATCATTCCCTACAACAGAATTAGATAAGAAAGAGTTCTTTGTAGAAGAATTAAAAACATGTGCTAACAAAATTTCTAGATTACTTGGGTATCATTAAGAGATTGGGCCATAATATAGGGGGGCGCACGATATCTCTTAGTCTTCGTGCGTTACACCCTGATTTTGCACCTTAGCGCACGATATCTTTCAGTCTTCGTGCGTTACACCCTGATTTTGCACCTTAGCGCACGATATCTTTCAGTCTTCGTGCGTTACACCCTGATTTTGCACCTTAGCGCACGATATCTTTCAGTCTTCGTGCGTTATGGTTTTACGTTAAGCTAGTATCCAAATTTGGATGTATTAAAATACTCAAAACAAAAACAAGCCTATCACTTTAAAACTGACTTAATCAATTAAGTGATAGGCTTATTTATTATCTAAACTCATAATTCTTAATTTCATTTACAATCGTATTATATTTATTTGTCTTGTATCTTGATTTGTTAGACACTACAAAGAAATTCCGATTTAAATCTAGGTCGTTTGTGACGATATAATCTTCATCAAATGATTTTATAGAGAAATTGGATAATATCGTATAGCCCATATTTTGTTTAACGAGTTCTAAAATTAATTGGTTATCATTAATGACTACTTTACGAGATGTTAAATTCAATTGCTGTAATAGCATATCTTGATAATATCTTATTCCTGATCCTGTTTCTCTAACGTAACATCTTAATTGATTTAAATTTTGGTTTGTTTGTTTATTTTTCACGAGTAATAATTTATCTCTTGTTAGGACTTCACTATTGATTTTGTCGTCCAGTACTGGCTTTTCGATAATGCCTAGATCAAGTGAGTAATCTTTCAACTTACTTAATATATCAGCTGAGTTATAGACATATATATGAATATTCAGTTTAGGATATTTCGTTTGTAGATAGATTGTTAAGTCTAATAACATCGATTGGCCGAATGTGTGACTCGTCCCTATGACAAACTTCCCTTTCACATCTTCTTTATGCTGATTAATTTTTGTTTGCAGTTGCTCATCTAATATAGCTAATTGGCATGCGTAGTTATATAACTCTCTTCCTTCTTCTGTTAAGATAATATGCTTTCTCGTATTTTCAAAAATTTTGATTTGATATTTCTCTTCTAGTGTCTTGATATCTCTACTTATGGATGGCTGTGATTTATATAACTTTTCTGCAGCATTCGTAAACCCTTCTTCTTCTACAATAACTTTTAAGATTTGTAATTTATCTTCCAGTTCAACCACCTCATATCATTTTTGTTATATTATATATTTGAAAATAGCATTTCACAAATATTCACCTTGCGATTAAACTTACGTTGAGGTGAGTATTATGTGGGAAAAATTTAATAAACGTTTTTTACTCGGTATTGGATTTACTTTTTTAGTTGCTATTGTCAGTATACTTTTATCGTATTTACCGGTATTTAACAAAGTCGGGGCGCTCGCAATTGCGATTATTACAGCTATTTTATATAGACATTTCAGGGGATACCCTACGCAAATCGAATCGGGAATTGCATTTTCATCAAAAAAATTATTAAGATTTGCGATTATTCTATACGGGCTTAAGTTAAATTTGTGGACAATTATTAACCAAGGTAGCACATTGTTATTACTAGATGTTGGTGTCGTCGCTTTTGCGATATTGTTTATTTTATTTTTAAATAAAATCATTAAAGGAGATAACAATTTAGTCCTATTATTAGGTGTTGGAACTGGCGTTTGTGGTGCAGCTGCGATTGCCGCGATATCACCTATACTTAAATCTAAAGACAGTGATGTTGGAATTAGTGTAGGTTTAGTCGCCATAATGGGTACAATATTCTCTTTAGCTTACACATTATTATTCGCTATTTTTCCAATGAATGCAGAATTTTATGGAATCTGGTCAGGTGCAAGCTTACATGAAATTGCGCACGTTATTTTAGCAGCAGATGCTGGTGGCCAGTCATCACTAGGAATAGGCCTATTAACTAAGCTGGGCAGGGTATTTCTATTAATACCATTAAGCATTATTTTCTTAATTATCGTTAATAGAAAGAGATCACATAAAGTTTCACAAAAAATAGACTTTCCGTACTTTTTAATTGGATTTTTAATCATGAGCGCCGTGAATACCTTCATTCCTATTCCTGAAACAGTATTGAATGTAATCAGTACATTTACAACACTTATATTAATTATGGCAATGGTCGGTATCGGTTTAAATGTATCTTTCAGTGACTTAAAAACAAAAGCATTCAAACCAATGATTGCAATGCTTTTAACGTCAGTCGTGTTGTCAGTAATCACGTTTATTGTTGTTGGATTTTTATAATTGAAATATAAGGGTATAACATAGTTATGATTCAATTTTGAGAAAGATTGTGATTAAATGCTGTTATACCTTAAATTATATTTAGTACTCATAATTTCGACGTTCAATTATTTATTTATACCACCTGATGTTCCTGCGACTTATAAAGATACATTTACAAAAGCAACGCATCATGATTATCAAGAAGCTTTTAAATTAGGTTCACAAATTCCAAATGATCACCTTAAAATTAAACCATTTCATTCAAAAGATAAACGTATCAGTCAAGCAGTTGGTAAAGTCACATCTGATGAAACTGGCAAGTCAGGAAATGGCGCGACAGGATTTGTCATCGATGATCATACAGTTATCACAACTTCACATGTCGTAAGTGATGATGACGGAAACAAAGAAAAGAAACAATTTTATTTCTTTCCAGCTAAATCTAACCAATACACACCGATGAAATTCAAGATTAATCAATTTTATAAATCAAATGAAAGAGACGTCGCAGTGCTCATTACTGAAAAATCATTAACACCTAAAATTAAACCTTTAACTATAGCATCCGAACGTGAAATTCATCATTTGAAACCTAAATCAACACTATCTATGACAGGCTATCCAAATGAAGAACCATTTGATGGTCAATATATGTACCAATCAGAAGGATTCTATCTCAAACCAACTCATGAACATATCGAATATATCGGACACATGCATCGAACAATAGGATTTTCAGGATCTCCAGTATTTAATCATGATAACCATGTCATCGGTATACATGCACATGGCATTCGTCCTGATATGAGATTAAAAAATCAAAATACCCGTGATATTTACACAGGAGGTCCACTTATAACAGGTGAAACACGAAACTTTATTAATAAATACCGTAAATAATTTATACACTGCACAATTGTACCCGTTTGATAAATCAAAATAGTGGTATTCAATAAGTGTGTATATTATGAAAGGATGATGAAACATGCCATGGAATATGGACGAATATCCTCAAACTTGGAAAAACTTTGATCAACTTGAAAGAAAGAAAGCTATTGATATTGGCAACGCAATGTTAACCAACGGGTACAAAGAAGAAGATGCCATTCCAATTGCAACGAAACAAGCAGAAGACTGGTACAAGAACGCTACTAAAGAAGAATTAAATGAATTGAAAGATAAGAAAATTACACAACATAAACAAGACAGTTCTGCCAATCCTCAGTTAAACGATAAAGATATACATGTCTATTATGAAGACAATCAATGGAAGTTAAAAACTGATGGTGCTAAACAAGCTAGCGAAACCTTTGATAAGAAAGAAGATGCTATGAAGCGCGCTCGAAACATCGCTAGCAATCGTGACACAGAGATTATTGAACATAAGAAAAATGAATCGTAATGACAGAAGGCATAATCAGAAATGTATCCATAATGGAAAAAGAACAGTTCCCAAAATAATTTTAGGAACTGTTCTAATTATTTCGATAAATAATACTAAATAACTATTAATTAATAATCGTAAAGTGAGGTATATTTATTATGATTTCTGTAACCCTCTCTTTTTATATTGTTCTTGAAAATATAAATTGTGTCTTAGTATGCCCATAATATTGTGATTTATCAATAAATTCTTCAACTGCTTCCATGGTTTCAAAATGCATTTTAAAAACAAAGCAGCTGTCTCCTGAAATTCTATAGCAGAATTCAACATTATCCAGATTTTTTATGAAAGTTTTAAAATCTGCGTAAAGATTATTCTTTATAGTAATATTAATAATTACGTCTATTCCAAAGCCAAGCGAGTTATAATTAATATCTATTGTATATTTTTCTATTATATTCAAATCTTTCATTTTATTAATTCTTTCTCGTACAGATGGTATAGATAAATTAACCATTCTACTTATGTCACTTAAAGAAGTTTTGCTATTTTCTTCAAGTATGTTTAATATTTTTCTATCTGTTAGGTCCATTCTCACTATCTCCTTAAAAATTATTGATATATACATATTATACCTTAAATACCGCATATATTTTATCGCTTTATTATATTAAAATTCATTACATGGAAAGGAGAAGTTATATGACTATAATTCAAGCCTCAGCATATGGAAAAACTTCATTTCAAAAATTACTTGGTTACAATAATAGAGTATTGACTAATTGGAGTAAACTAGGTGAATCGCTAGAAGAAACACATTTTTTAAATCGAGAATTGAAAGAAGAAATACGTAGAATGTTAGCACAAAAAAATGGTTGTTTATATTGCAAAGCAAAGGGCAAACCAAGTAACAATTTGAACGATAGTAAATCAGTAGTCTGTATTGGTTTTACTGAAGTTTATATGAAATTAGGAACAAATATTCCAAACTATGCTATAAAAATACTAAAAGAAGAATTATCAGATGCGGAAATAAGTGAGTTAATTTCATTTATAACATTTACTACATGCCAACAGAGTTTTGGAGCTATTATGCAGTTACAACCATAATAGAAAATATAATGAACAATATAGCTTAAGGGAATTTATATTTTAATATTCAGTGGTAGAGTTATTTTAAAGATGATTAATTAAATGATCCGAAAATAATCTATTATTGCATAAAGCGTTATTTTTTAACGATTTTGTAAGTGCTGACGCCTGAGGGGATAGTATGCGTGAGAGACTACAGGCTCGAACCATACCCTAGGCAAGCATGCACGAACAAAATCGCAGATTAAAACCCATTTCACAACCATCGTCAATAATGGCCCTGTCCCATTAATGGAAAAAGAACAGTTCCCAAAATAATTTTAGGAACTGTTCTAATTTTTTATGATTGATTTGAAAACAATTGATCATCTTTAGGTTGGTTTTCTAAGTAGGTAATTTTACCGTTCTCATCTAATCTTGCGATATCTTTGCCTTCTTGTGTATAAACACCTGTTTCATATCGGTTACCACAAATTGCCCAATCTGTTTCATAGCTACCATCTTCGTTTTGTGTCCAACCGTTATGCATATGTTTTAAATCTTTATTTGTTGTATAAACACTTTTAACAAACTGCTTCCAAGCTTCTTTACCTTTAAAAGTCTTCTTATTTAATACAAATTCTATATCATCATGAAATAGTTCATTTAATTTATGAAAACTTTCTTCACTGTATCTTGCTTCATCAAATAAGATAAAGTATTCATCTAATATGCTCATTATATTCACCTTCTTTTCTTCAAGTGATTATACCGTTCACTTTACAAAAGAGATATCATAATGCTCATTAATTTATAAACCAGCTTGTTTGCACATTTGGTCCTAGTACATTGGCATCGACATTTTGATCAAGTTCTGATGAATAGTAACTATCTGTATATTGCCATAATACATGTTCTCTTTCAGGTTGTGTTTCTTGATATGAAGCTAACCAATAACCATCATAAGAGCCGACAGCATTCGCTGTATGATTAACCATAAAGTCTTCATAAGAGTATAGTAATACTTTCTTATCACCTGAATACTTCCTCATTTCATTCAACCAAGCGAGTGTACTTGCATTTGTATCTCCTGAAGCAACTGATTCTTCCTCATAATCATTGATATAAAAACTTGCATTAGGTGCTCTATTATATAGCGATTTCGCTTCTGTTCTTGCTTCACTTGCATTTTCATACATACTATATGTATAAACACCATACTTCATATTATTGGCAGAAAGTAATTTTGAATTTGTATCAAATGCTGCATCTTTATAGTCTGAACCATATTGTGCTCTTAAAATAATAAAATCATAATTGGCTTTAAGCTTTTTAACTTGTGCTGATGTTAATTCTCCTTGCCATTCTGATAAATCAAGTATTGAATCATCTTTAGCTACTGTCGAAGATTCCTCTATTTCTTGTTTGTTTCTAAAAGTATTTTGATTTTCATTTTCTATGTATTTCTTATAACCATGACCCATCGTACCCTCTTCTTGGGCCGCTTCTACTTTTTCAGATGATACATTAATGATAAGCATCATCGTCACGACTGTTATCATCATTTTTAGAAATCTTCTAGACATTTAAATACTCCTTTGTCATTTATGCATATTTTATTAAACTTTATCTATTACAGGTTTTCCACTCTCGTCTAACAATGGTGTTAAACCACTGCCTGTACCTACCCAAGCATTGATATAATTAACACCTGTTTCACGATCAACAAGAATCGAAATGCGACCTAATCCTTTAACATTATCTACCGATTTAACAAAAAATCGATTATTATCTTTTGAATCATTATCTTTGTTACCAAACATATTTTTTCCTCCTTTTCTAATATAATGGTATAATATTTGCCATTATAATTAAATGATAGGAGCTAAATTTCATGAAAATCATCACAACTTTTGATGAATTAAATAAACAGATTGATGCACATACATTCACACTAATCTACGTATCTAGCGAGAATTGTTCGGTATGTAAAGCGGATCATCCAATCGTACAAAAAATGGTGGAAGACTATGACATTCCAGCATACGAAATTGTTGCTAACCAAATGCCAGAAGCTGTCGGACAATTAAATTTATTCACTTCACCTGTCGTATTACTTTATTACAACCAAAAAGAAGTTCACCGACAAGCCCGTATAATAGACTTTGATGAACTTCAATATCGTATAGAACAATTTAATAATCTATAGCATTATTCAACAATCGTATAGAAATCAATTCTCGTTACAGTACCTGTTTCGTTAGAAGTAAAGGCAATTTTATAACCATTTAAACTCCAAGAATATTGACCTTCAACACTTCTCGGACTACCTGATTTACTGAAATCTGTACCGTAAGAATCAACAACATCATCTATCGATAAATTAAATTGATTTGCATTTGTTGGTTGTGCATTAGCATCTAAACCGTAGTTACTATATACATTTAAATTTTGATCATATAAATTTATATTTTTAGCCTCATCTTGATGTTCTTTAGCATAATCTTCATGTGCAGGTGTTTCATATCCATTTAACGTGAAATTACCTGACTCAAATCCTTTTTTGAATGTATCCGTTATGAAAAATCCAGGATCATAACTCACATATCCATTGTAATAAGAAGTATAAGGTTGAGAAGCTTGGCTATCCATATTACTGTTGCTCGCCGCATCAACGGAATGACCGTTACCCGCTGCGCCTACCGTAAATACTGTCGCTACTGCTAAACCGGTTGAAACAAAAACTTTTAAAAATTTGTTCATTCGATTACTCTCCCTTTATATAGATTATGTATCATAAGATGATACACCTTCATCCTACACTTTTAAAATTCAATTACAAGGGATATTAAATAAAACATTTATTTGTTTTTATTACTTTTGTTTAATAGTAATCATTTCAATAAATTCAAAAACCCCAACCCGATATTTTAGAGTTGGGGTTTAATATATACTTTATTCTAATACTTCTTTTGCTTCGTCAATAATGTCTCAAATTACACCGTCATGTTTTTTGATAAATGTGTAAAGATATGCCAAGATAAAGCATAATATTGCTGTAATACTGAACGAAATAATATAGAATGCTGAATTAATGTCAAAGAGTATACCTGCTACTAAAATTCCAAAAGGCATCATTACTTGTGACATTGTTTGTGACAATGCTAAATATTTACCTTTTATTTGCTCTGGTACATTTTTTTGTACATAAATGTTTATCGGTACATTACTCAGTACAACACCGCTTCCAATAATAAATATACTTATAAAATATATTACAAGTATCGATAATTTATAAAAATCTGTTATAAACGGAATACATAAAATGAGTATTCCCACAGCTAAAATAATCATGGCAACTTGCATATTTGCTACAAGTGTTCCTTTATTCTTCAATTTAGGATAAATCAAACCAAACAATATACCTGCTAAAGGAAATCCTGTTTCAATGATTCCTAACTGTTTAGAATTCATATTAAATATAGTGACAAAACTTCCTGGAATACCTACCGTAACGAAACCAAACATAAAGTTAATGATAGATCCTGATAATAGAATTAAAAATATGTCTTTATTTGATTTCAAAAATTTAAATACGACTTTATAACTGTTAAAGAATGTATCCTTAACTTCTTCATAGACTTTTTTTGCTGGAACTTTATTAAACGCAATATTAAGCACTATTATTAATGAAATGAGCTCAGTTACAAACATAATAATCATAAAAGTCTTAATATCGAAATAAGCGTATACTATTCCACCTAAAATTGGAGCACCTATTTGTAATACATTCTGAATGACGTTTCTATATGAAACTGTTTGATCAATGAAACGTTCACTAACTAAACTTAACAAGCCACTGTTAAAAGTGAGTGAAACAGCCATATCTGTAACTGTCAAAATGATTACAATTATGTATATGTATAGAAGTTGGTTTAAACTATTTGGTATTAAGAAAATACTTATAATTGATAAAATCGAAATGCACTGCATAGATATAATAAATGATTTTTTATTAATCTTATCTATATAATATCCAATAGACGTACTGCCCAATATAAATATGAGCGAATATATAATCATAATATTAGAAAAAGCTTGTACACTCCCTGTTATCTTTAAAACATGAAATGAAAGCGCAAAAGTAAATAATTTACTGCCAATAATGCTAAAAAAGGTAAATAAAATAATAAATATATAGTTTTTCTTCATATTGCATACCACCATATCATGACTTACTTTAATTATATACAAATTATCCTATGGGTGGAATAAGTAATTATACGGACATTAAAAATTCCCAACCCGATATTTTCGAGTTGGGATTTAATATATATACTTTATTCCAATACTTCTTTTGCTTTATCATCTTTGGAAATTAGGAATACTTTTCCTTCGTCCATTTTTTCTTCGTAATCTTCTGCTTGTTCTTTGGACAAACCTATTTCTATTAATTTAGCTCTTAGTTCGTCACCTTGTTTATCAAATGTTCGACCTAAGTCTTTGTTGTTGTAATCTATATTGTCATAGTCTGTATGCTCAACGATTCGTGCTGTTCTGTCATCGTCATGTGATAGTACAAAAATATCTGTTGGGTTAATATTTAGTTCTTTCAGCTTGTTAATGTCATTTTCCAATGTTTCATCATTGATATAACTTTTTACGACTGTCATGAATAAATCCTCCCATTCCTATTTTGTATTATTTATATTCCCGTCCTATGTTTATTAAAACATCTCCAAATTTTAAAAATAAGCACTTGTTATTCTTAAATTATTTTGTATAATTGAGAAATGTTATCAATTATAAAATAGGAGGCTATCATGAAAAAGTATATTACCGTCATCGTTTGTGTACTTTTATTATTATCTGCATGTAGTAATAGTAAAGATAAAGTCAGTCATAAAGATACTGTCACAATTAAGAAGACTTTTGAATACAAAGAAAAGAATAAAGATCACAATAGAGGTAAGAAAAAAACTGAAACTGTAACAATACCTAAGAATCCTAAAAAAGTTATTGTCATGGATTATGGTGCTTTAGATATTATGAAAGATTTGAAATTACAAAAACATATAACGGCTATTCCTAAAGGTCCAAATGGTGATTTCTTACCAAGTTATTTATCAGAGTTTAAAAATGATAAATATACCAATTTAGGAAATCCTGGTAGACCTAATTTTGAAAAAATTGCAGAAGAGGATCCGGATTTAATTTTAATATCATTTAGGCAAGCTTATACTAAAAACTTAAAAGAATTTAAAAAAGCAGCGCCAAATGCAAAAGTACTTTACGTGAGTCCTGATGATGATCGTTATATAGAATCTATTAAAGAAAATGCACAAAATATCGGGAAAATATTCGATAAAGAAAATGAAACTCAATCACTCGTAAAGAAACTCGACCAAAAAGTTAAATCTGTAAAAAGTAAAGTGAATGACGATACCGTTATGTTTGCGAATATTGACCAAAAAGGCATTAAGACATACGGTAAAACTGGTAGATATGGTGGCTTTTTAAGTGGTGATTTAGGTATCAAACATATTGATCCAGACATGCCTGCAAACTCAAGTGGACAGTTAGTGTCATACGAATATATCGCTGAAAAGAATCCAGACAAAATCTTCTATATAAATAGAACAGATGATGATTCTAAAGGATTACCACAAGAACTTAAAAATCCAGTTATTAAAAATATTAGTGCCATCAAAAATAAAGATATACTGAAATTTGATTCCAACACATGGTTCTTCGGTTCTGGTGGCATTAGTTCAACAATTAAACAATTAGATGATATAGAGAAAGCTTATTGATGAGAAAAAGTCTAGGGTATGGCACCCTAGACTTTTTCTATACTTCTAACTGCTATCCAAATTTCACTGTAAGCTGTTTCTTCCTGGCTATTCATTTTTGTAAATGAGAAATTTGGTACATCTTCTAATTCATACCCAGAGGATGGTAGCCATTCTGCATAAATGCTTGCCATAGTATTTTGCATTGTAGTTGGGAAATGTCCTTCATTAGGAAATACAGCCCAAGTATGTGCTTCAACTTCAAAAACATCTAATAACTCACGATTTATTTCTACTTTATCAGTAATTACACCAATCATATGAGTTAAGTATCCTTCTTCTTTTTCAAAATATGCATCAGCATCATAAGAAATATTTAATACTTCTTTTGGTTCAATATTATTAAGTGTATGCATATATGATTTTTGTTCGTTTGAAATACTATTTGCAAGCTCTACAATACTTTGATTTACACCTTCAAATTGCATAGGTATCTTTGTTGAAACCCCGACAAATTTAATAGCAGGTTTATTTTCAATTCTGTATTCCATATCTATACCTCCTCTTATACTTAGCGTAAAAGTAAGTTTAGGGAATGATTTTATACTTGCAAGATGAATCGCATTTGATGGCAAAGAACCTGTCCAATTTTTAAATGCGCGACTAAATCCATCTACTGAATGATAACCATATTTAAAGGATACTTCAGTAACAGATTCACCATTTTTTAAATCAACATTAGCTGATGACAATTTACGCTTTTTAATATATTCACTCAAGGGCATACCAGATATTGCCTGAAATATTTTCCGAAAGTGATAATCCGATATACCTACATATTTAGCAATATTTTCAATAGATAAGTCATTTGTTAAATTATCTTCAATATAATCTAATGCTTTATTTAAATCATCTATCATTCCATTCCCTCCTTACATGGTTAATCATAATTTATTACTATAATATTTACTCGACGTTATATAACCAAATTATATCGGATAGTATTCATTACCTCTAATAATTCATGAATAGCATGCATCGTTATTGTAAGCTTCCTCTATAAACTTAGGAAATTAAAGTATATAATATGATTAATTACACATATTTTTACAAAGGGGATTTTTAATGTATACAGATAAAGAATTAACTTTCCGTACAAATAGGTTGACGATTCGACCTTTAAACTATGATGACCACAAAGGTTGGATTGAAGGCTTTGAAAATCGCTACCCTTCGCAATATAAACATGACAAAGGGAAAATCAATATGGAAGAATGCGACGAAACTTGGTTTATAGAACTTGTTGATAAACAACAAACGCTCATTAAACAAGACGATACGTTTATATTTGGAATATTTTTAGAAAATGGCAAACATGTAGGCATGTTGGATATTAAAGTATTAAGCAGATCAGACTTCCAATGGGGAGAATGTGGCTATTTCTTGCACAACCAATTTTGGAATCAAGGTTATGCATATGAAGCTATGAAAGAAGTCATCAGTCAATGTTATAAAACATTAAACCTTCATCGAATAGAAGCACATATTAATATAGATAACGAACCTTCTAAGAAACTCATTAAAAAATTAGGATTTGAATTTGAAGTATTAAGAAAGAACTTTATTTATGAATTTGATGAATGGACAGATAACGAAGTATATTATATTAATTTACATAACGAAAAATTGATTGAATCTTAAAGATTGAGCGACCCGAAACATTGTTTTCGGGTCGATAATTATTTTTATCGGCCTGGTAATCTCATTTTCGGGTCGCTATTTTTATTTATCGGACTGCAAATCCCGTTTTCGGGTCGATAATTTTATTTATCGGACTGGTAATCCCGTTTTCGGGTCGATAATTTTATTTATCGGACTGGTAATCTCATTTTCGGACCGGTAATTTATTTTATCGGCCCAGAAATCTCCGCCAACATAACTCCCTCAATCCCTCTACCCTATTTTAATATATTTTAATAATATTATTAATCAAATCACTCTTACAAAAACCCGATTTAACAAGTATGACGTTCAATTTTTTATATCATCTTACAAATGTTCACAAATAGTACATTATTTTAATATCAATCCCTAATAAAATTATCAGATTTTATTGACAATTGTTAAAATTAAGTGGTATTCTTTATATCTTATTAAAACTATCGGATTAAAATGTTTGGGAGGATATTATGACAACACATAAACATATAAAACTGGGTCTCTTTTTAGCGGGATATGGTCATCATGTGGCGAGTTGGCGCCATGAAAATGCTATTGAAAAGGGTCCTATGGATTTAACTCATTTAATAAATACTGCGCAATTAGCAGAGAAAGGTTTATTCGATTTAGTCTTTCTTGCTGATAGCTTATTCGTATCTGAAAGTTCACATCCAAATATATTAAGTAGATTTGAGCCGTTTACACTTTTATCTGTTCTTTCTACAGCAACGACTAATATCGGATTAGCTGCTACTGCCTCTACTACATACAGTGAACCTTTCCATATTGCACGTCAATTTAGTTCTTTAGACCACTTAAGTCATGGAAGAGCTGCTTGGAATATTGTAACTTCTTCAATAACTTCTACTGCTGAAAATTTTAATGGTACTAAGTTAATGGAACATGAATTACGTTATGAACGAGCAAATGAATTTGTTGAAGTAACGAATAAGTTATGGCGCTCATGGGATAAAGGTGCTTTAGTTCGCGACAAAGAAACTGGAGCTTTTATTGATGCTTCAAAATTACATACGATTGATCATGAAGGAAAACATTTCAAAGTTAGAGGTCCTTTAAATATTGAACGTTCTCCACAAGGAAGACCATTATTAATACAAGCTGGTTCTTCCCCTACAGGAACAGATTTAGCTTCAAAAGTAGCTGATGTTATTTTTACAGCACAAACTCAAATTGAAGATGCTCAGAACTTTTATAAACAGTTAAAAGAGAAAGTATCTAAACAAAATCGTAATCCTGAAGAAGTATATATCATGCCAGGTTTATTCCCTATTTTAGGTGACACTGAAGAAGAAGCGCATCAAAATTATCAAGAAATTCAAGACTTAATCTTACCTGAAGTTGGATTAAGTATATTGGCACCTTATGTTGGAAATATCGATTTATCACAGTATGACTTAGATACTAAGTTTGCTGATTTAGATCTATCAACAGGTAACGGTGTTCAAAGTCGATTTGAAATAATTCTTAAAGAAGCGATTAAAAACGATTTAACTTTAGAAGAAGTTTATAAAAAAGTTGCTGGATCTAGAGGTCACCATATCTTTGTCGGTACACCAGAACAATTAGCAGATAAGATGGAAGAATGGTTTAAATCTTCTGCTGCAGATGGTTTCAACATTATGCCACCTATTCTACCTTCACAATTTGAATTATTTATCAATAACGTTATACCAATTTTACAAGAAAGAAATTTATATAAAGAAACATATTCAGAAGGCACATTACGACAAAAATTAGGCTTAGAAAATGAATAGAGGTGCGCAATGGAAACAATCGTTAGACGTGCAACTGAAGATGATATTTATGACTTAATCAATTTGATGTACGAAGCCTACGAGCCCATTCGAGCACTAGGTATTAACTTTCAGTCTGCTAACCCAACCGAAGCTTCAATACGTAAAAATTTAGAAGAAAATATTTGTTTCATACTTGAATCTGATGATGAAATTGTCAGTACACTTTCATTAAGGATGCCATGGAGTGACAATCCTGGACCATACTATTTCCCTCATATATGGTGGTTCGCAACATCACCTAAATATAAAAACAAAAAATTCGGGTCAAAACTTTTAAATTATGTAGAAAATGATTACTTACTGAATCATTTAAACGTTCCAGCCGTTTCACTCGGAACTGCTGATCATCATCCATGGTTAATAGATATGTACGTCAAAAAAGGCTACCAAAAATTTGGTAAGCAAGACTTAAAAAAAGGACATATTACGCAATATTTAGTGAAAGTCCTTAACCAAGACAAATTTAAAGGCACTGAAGAACTTAAAGAAAAATTTAATCAAGTCATATTCGAAGAAGGTGAAACAATTGAAATTTGATCCAATATATTTTCTACAAACATTTCCAAAATTAATGCCCTATTTACCTATTACATTGTCACTAGCTGTAATTTCACTAGTCATTTCAATATTAGGTGGATTAGTTATTGCATTGATTTTACGTACTAAATTACCCGTACTTAAAGAACTCGCCCTACTATATATTTCGTTCTTTAGAGCCATTCCGAGTTTAGTACAACTGTTCTTAATTTATTACGGACTACCACAACTTATTCCAGGTATGAGAGTTGTTGATGCTTTAACAGCAGCTGTTATAGGTTTAAGTATTAAAAATGCAGCTTACTTAGCAGAAATTTTTAGAGCGGCTATTACATCAGTAGATAAAGGTCAATTTGAAGCAGCCCATTCTATCGGACTCAACAAATTCCAAACTTATCTTAAAATTATACTGCCACAAGCAACACGTAATGCCATACCAGCATCAGGTAATATTTTTATCGGGTTAATTAAAGAAACATCACTTGTATTTACATTAGGTGTTACTGAAATATTCGCTAAAAGTAAATTATTATCTGCCGCTTCATAT
This sequence comes from Mammaliicoccus sp. RAM2, assembly GCF_045897195.1. Classification (NCBI taxonomy): domain Bacteria; kingdom Bacillati; phylum Bacillota; class Bacilli; order Caryophanales; family Staphylococcaceae; genus Mammaliicoccus; species Mammaliicoccus sp. RAM2. Next base: position 122,272 of record NZ_JBJNWI010000006.1, read on the forward strand.
AAATATTTAGAAACATTCTTAGCTGTCGCAATTGTATATTGGTTAATTACGATTATATATACATACTTGCAAAGTTTATTAGAGAAAAAACTCAACAAACCTTATGAAAGTTAGGTGACATTCATGATTTCAATACGAGGTATTAAAAAATCTTTCCACAAAACACCTGTATTAAAAGGTATAGATATAGAACTTAATAAAGGTGAAGTCCTTGCGATTATTGGACCGTCTGGATCAGGAAAGTCCACTTTGTTAAGATGCTTGAACTGGTTAGAAGTACCAGATGAAGGCATTATTTCAATAGATGATGTAACAGTAGATGCCGAAAATTATAAAAAGAGACAAGTTCAACAACTTATTCAAAAATCAACAATGGTATTTCAGCATTATAATCTTTTCAAAAATAAATCCGTTATAGAAAATGTAACACAAGGACTTATTACGACTAAAAAGTTACCTAAAGATGAGGCATATTCAATTGGCGAAAAATATTTAGACCAAGTCGGTTTACTAAAATTCAAAGATAAATATCCTGCAACTTTATCTGGAGGTCAACAACAACGTGTTGGTATAGCGAGAGCATTAGCTATGGACCCAGAATTATTACTTTTTGATGAGCCAACATCTGCGCTTGACCCTGAACTTGTTTCAGGTGTTCTAAAAATCATTAAAGACATTGCTTCAATGCAGAAAACAATGATTCTCGTAACGCATGAAATGTCATTTGCAAAAGATGTTGCAGATAAAATCATTTTTATGGAAGATGGAAACATTATTGAAAGTGGAACAACTGAAGAAGTGTTTAATCAGTCTCACAATTCTAGAACACAATCATTCATCAATAAAATTGAAACTGAACAAGATGAAGAGGTTCTACAATGACAGATACGGAAGCATTAGTTGAAAGGATTTATCGTCAGTCGAAACATATTTCTACTATTGAAAGAGATAACGCCATCACTGGCATACTTGACTTTATAGCAACAACTTACAGTGCTAACAATCATCATAAAGTCAATGATTTAATAAGTTTCATTCAAGAAGAAGAAGGATCAGGCAATGCATCTATCATAGGATATGAAGCTCAATTGTCACATTCAAATGCTGCTTTAGTGAACGGTTTTATTGCACATATATTAGACTTTGATGATGTTCACTCAAGTATGAGAGGTCATCCTACAGCTGTTATACTACCGAGTTTATTAGCAGTTGTAGAAAACGATACGCAAACTTTCAAACACTTTATTGATAGTTATATTATCGGTGTCGAAATGGCGACTCAAATTGGCGAAACAATTGGTGCTTGTCACTACGAACAAGGTTGGCACTCAACATCAACAATCGGCTTATTAAGTGCAACTGCTGCATGTTGTTACTATTTAAATTTAGATGCTCCTTCATTTGCGAATGCTATTGGAATAGCTGTTACACAAGCAAGTGGTTTACGTAACCAATTCGGTTCTGACGTTAAACCATTCCATGTTGGACTTGCATCTCAAAAAGCCTATTTAGCAGCACGTATCTCACAGAAACGTGTACTTGAAGGTAATAAAAATATGATGCCTACTTTTTATGAATTATTTGGTACATCAAATCGTTCATTTACGCAAATTATTGAAAATTTTGGCGATCAATGGTCAATTACACATCCAGGAATGTGGTACAAACTTTATCCATGTTGCTCAGCAAATTACCATTTAATCGATGCTATTAATACTATTAAACAAACACATCATATTTCCCCGGAAAAAGTAGAATCTGTCAAAATTACTTTTCCTACGAACGGTGATGCAGCATTGAAGTTTAAATCACCAGAAACTGGCTTAGAAGGTGCTTTTAGTGCTGAATATGTATCAGCACTTTTATTACTGAATCAAGAATTAACAGTGGATCAATTTTTAAATAAACCTATTAGTCATGACGTTAATCAACTTATGGAGAAAATCGTTAGACACTATGATGATGACATTCAACCAAGTCCACATGCCCTACCGAAAAATCGATTTACAATCGTTGAAATAACTTTAGTGACGGGTGAACAGTTTAAACAAAGAGTGAATGCACCTAAAGGTAGTCCATATAAACCATTAACGAAAGACGAACATCTTACTAAACTCAAACATGCATCTTATAAACATTGGGAAAATATTCATGATTTCTATGAAATTAAAGATACTAAAATGTTACTAAACTATATATTTAAAGGAGAAATATAAAATATGAAAAAAATATTAACATTTTTACTAATTGGCCTCATCGTGTTGGCAGGCTGTTCAAACGATTCAGGCAAAAAAGATAAAGGTACAATTGTCGCTGGTACTACAGGACAAAGCTATCCAAATTCATATGAAAAAGATGGTAAATTAGTTGGTTACGACATCGAAGCATTTGAAAAAATCGCTCACGAAGCTGGTTATAAAGTTAAATGGGTAAAAGCTGACTTCTCAGGACTTATGGGACAATTAGAATCAGGAAGAATTGATACAATAGCAAATGCTGTGGCAACAACAGATGAGCGTAAAGAGAAATATCTCTTCACAGATGCATACTCATATATCGGTAGCCAAATCATTACATCATCTAAAAATAAAGATATTAATAGCTATAAAGATTTAAAAGGTAAAAAAGTTGCAGGCGTGTTAGGTTCAAATCACACAGAAGCATTAGAGAACTTTAATAAAGAAAATAATTACGGATTCAAAACTAAAACTTACGAAAACCGTGAAGGCGCCCTACTTGATTTAGAAAACCAAAGATTAGACGGCTATGTCAATTCAGACTCAGTATCAGCTGCAGATAAAAACAAACGCGGAAAAGAAATTAAATTTGTAGGTAAACCATTTAATGTAGTCGGAACAAGTTTCCCATTCACAAAAGAAAATAAAGATCTAAAAGAAGACATCGATAAAGGCGTTAAAAAACTTAAAAAAGACGGCACACTATCTGACCTATCAGATAAATACTTCGGTACAGATACAACGAAAGAAAAATAAAGAAACAGAGGACTTGAGATTTTCAAGTCCTCTGTTTTTATATATCTTAATCTTGTTTACGAGATTGATGTACTTCTTTATTAAACGGAGTTAAATATGTACAAGAGTAATCTAACGCTATTACCTCGCTATACTCATATATAACGCCATTATTTAATAAACTCCTATTTTGAATATACATTGCTGGAATTCCTTTTTTACAGCTTAACAATTCAGCTTGATTTTTATCAACAATTGTCGGTTTATAAGTCGTTATATTGTGAGAAATTTTGTAACCTTTTTTCTGAACGAATTCTTGAATTGAATCTTTTAAATCTTCTACACTTAAATCAAAAAATGCTCTATATGGTAACCTAGAAGTTTCAATCTGCACAATTTGATAGTTAGCAATTCTTATTCTTTGAAACTCCCAAACTTCTTCTGATTTTTCTAATTCAAACATTCTTCTATCTTTATCCGTAGCTTTAACTTTCCTTAAATATATTGGTTTAGATGTTAATCTAGAATATGGAGTTGCAGTAATCGAATTATATATCAATGGATTTTGGCGAACATTTTTCTTAATAAATATGCCAGATCCTTGAACTGATTTTATAACTCCTATATCAGCTAATTGATCTATTACGGTTTGAATAGTATATCGAGAAACTTGATAGTCTTTTGCTAAATTACGTTGTGTAGGTAATTTTCCGTTAATAAAGTGTTGTTGATAAATTTTACTCAATATATCATTTAATATAAATTCTTTTTTCTTCATAATGATAAACGCCCTCTATTTTAGGTGATTAAGATATGACTAGATTATCCTTGCTTTATTGTATCCTATACATAAGTATTATTCTGTAACTTTTTTATCCTTTTCTAATTCAGGACTTCGTTTTACCATTAGCATCCCACTAAAGTAAGCAACTGCTATAGCGATTACAATACCTATTATTGCAAAAATAAAATATTTGCCTATGTAAGCTGGTAAGCTAAATATACTTGATAAAATATAGCCATAAATTCTAACTCCAAAAAAGCTAATAAATGCTGATGCAATTGCACTTCCTAAGGTAACTGCTACAAGTGCTCGTTTATATTTAGTAATCACACCAAATAATGCAGGTTCAGTTATTCCTAAAAAAGCTGAAATTGCAGAAGAAACAATTATAGACTTTTCTTTAGATGACTTTGTTTTTCTATACATTGCTAAAGTAGTACCAGCAATTGCCATATTAGCCATGAACATCATTGGCATTAGCATATCATAACCTTGATTCGCAAAATTTTGAAGTGCTATAGGCGTCATTGCATGATGTAACCCAGTCAATACAGCTATCGGACGTATTGCTCCAACTATTACCCCTGCTAGAATTGGAGAAATATTAAATAACTGTTCTATCAAGAATGCAAGACCATTTCCAAGGAAAATACCAATTGGCCCAATAATAGTAAGTGCAATTAATCCAGCTATAAAAAGTGAAAATGTAGGTGTAAAGACCGTTCTCAGTACTTTCGGCAATATATTATTAACCCAATTATAAATATAACTTAGTATCCATACTGAAAAAATAATAGGTATAACAGTACCAGCATAATTAAAAACTGGAATAGGTATAAATCCAAATAAATGAAATGCAGAAACATTACCTGCATCTGCTGCTTCTGTCATAGTAGGAAACATCATAGATGCTGCAATAGCTATCGCTAAATATGTATTTGTTTTGAATATTTTTGCTGCAGAAGCTGCAATAAAGAATGGTAAAAATGTAAACACACCACTCGCTAACATATCTAACACTTTAATTGTATCACTTTTTTCTGAGATAACTTCAAGTGCTACTAGTCCCGCAATTAGACCTTTTATCATACCTGCACCGGCAATTGCTGGAACTATAGGTCCAAATACACCTGATAAAATGTCCATAAATAACTTCCCGATACTTTTCTTATCATCATCCGACACATCGTTATTTTCTGTACTTAAATTCAGTTTCTTAGATAAAATATTAAAGTAAGACTCTACCTCAGTACCAATTATAATTTGAAATTGACCATTTTGATTTTGAGATCCTAGCACTCCTGAAAGATTGTCGATACTATTTTTATCAATTAATTCCTCATTCTTAATATCAAATCTTAGCCTTGTCATACAATGCCATGCATTTATAATATTATCTTTACCACCAAGATTTTTTATTATATCGTCTATTACTATATCCTTTTTAACCAATAATATCCCTCCCGTTTCTGTATGCGTTTACAAAAATATAACACAAAATATTAAACATAAAAAACCAACCAAAATTATATATAGATATTTACAATCATTGATTTATCAACGTTTTAGATGATATATATTTTAAAATTGGACTGATTTATTTAGTCTATTCCACATATATTTAGTCCAAATTGACTTTGCCTAGATTCAAATGTTTCAATTAATTTAATATTAAAAAGAAATGAGGACAAATAATGGAACCTACAATTATAGAAGATATAAAATGTTACACCGTAAAACCGGATAGACATAATTTAGTAGTTGTATATGTCGAAACGAACAAATCAGTTTCAGGTTTTGGTTGTGCTACTTTTCAACAACGTCCATTAGCTGTTAAAACAATTATTGAAGAATACTTAAAACCAATTCTTGTTGGAAAAGATGGAAATAACATTGAAGATTTATGGAAATTAATGAATGTAAATGCTTATTGGAGAAACGGCCCAATATTAAATAATGCTATTTCAGGAATTGACATGGCTTTATGGGATATAAAAGGAAAGTTATCTAAGATGCCTTTATACCAGATTCTTGGAGGGAAATCTAGAGATGCTATCCCTGCCTATTCACATGCTTCTGGAGAAAGCCTTGAAGATTTATTCAATGAAATTGATACTCTAAAAAATGATGGTTATACTCACATAAGATGTCAATTAGGATTTTACGGTGGTATAGCTTCTAAAATTAATATGCCTAAAAATAACACAGAAGGTAATTATTATGATCAAAAACAATATATGCAAACTACTTTAGAAATGTTTAAACAAATACGAAACAAATACGGAAATGATATAGAAATATTGCACGATGTACATGAAAGATTATATCCTAATCAAGCTATTCATTTTGCAAAGCAACTTGAAATGTATGATCCTTATTATATAGAGGACATTTTGCCACCAGATCAAAACGAATGGCTAACACAATTAAGAAGCCAAAGTACTACACCAATTGCAACTGGTGAACTCTTCAATAACCCAATGGAGTGGAAACATCTCATAGTTAATAGACAAATTGATTTTATTAGATGTCATGTATCTCAGATTGGTGGAATTACTCCTGCTATTAAATTAGCTCATTTCTGTGAAGAAATGGGTATAAGAGTTGCATGGCATACACCACCTGATATTTCGCCAATAGGTATTGCAGTAAACACACACTTAAATATTCACTTGCAAAATGCAGCTATTCAAGAACATGTGGATATAAAAGAAAATACGAGAAAATTATTTACACATATTCCTGAACCAAGTAATGGATATATTTATCCAATTGATAAAAACGGTATAGGGGTAGAAATAAATTTAGATTTAGTCGATTCTTATCCAATACAGTATAGACCTCACGAATGGACGCAAAGTAGATTACCAGATGGTACATTATTTACACCATAAATGAAATGAAACTAGCCTTAGTGAATATGTATTAGGTAGATTTTCGGGTCGATAATTTATTTTATCGGCCTGTAAATCTCGTTTTCGGGTCGCTATTTTTATTTATCGGCCTGCAAATCCTTTTTTCGGGTCGATATTTTTATTTATCGGCCTGCAAATTCGTTTTTCGGGTCGATAATTTATTTTATCGGCCTGCAAATTCGTTTTTCGGGTCGATATTTGTTTTTATCGGTCCATATTTTCCGTTTCTGGACCGGTAATTCCCACGAATCGGTCCAGAAACCTCCTCTTCTTCCTTCCCCTTCTTCTATTTCACCTTTATTTTCTATTTTATATTCCATAACAGTATGAAGCATATCCCCGAAAGTGTATAATTACATTACAAGTGTGTATAGGCTATTTTAATCCCCCAAATAAATGTTTATGACACGCATGTCAAAATGGATGTGACAAAGTTGCATTTACTAATCATTGTATATGTACATACATCTTCGTATGATTAAGTTACAAAATACTTTTTATATAAGGGAAGGTGTGTTCAATATGGCAGAACAATCTGAAAAGAAAAAAGGCATTGGTCCTAAGGTTCAAGCTTTTGGTTCATTTTTAAGTAGTATGATTATGCCAAACATTGGTGCTTTTATTGCTTGGGGGCTAATTACAGCACTGTTTATTAAAGATGGTTGGCTACCTAACGAAGAACTTTCTTCAATGGTTGATCCAATGATTAAATATTTAATTCCATTACTTATTGCATTTAGTGGTGGTCGTTTAGTTCACGGTTTACGTGGTGGTGTCGTTGGTGCGACAGCTACTATGGGTGTTATCGCGGCATTCCCAGATACGCCGATGTTAATCGGTGCAATGATTATGGGTCCATTACTTGGTTGGTTAATGAAAAAGGTTGACCAATTCTTAGTTCCTAGAACTCCACAAGGTTTTGAAATGTTATTCAATAACTTCTCAGCTGGTATTCTAGCTTTCATCATGGCGATTGTTGGTTTCAAAGGATTAGCGCCATTAGTTGAAGGACTTATGAAAGTCTTAGGTATGGGTGTTGACTTCTTAGTTTCTCATCACTTATTACCATTAGTAAGTATTATTATTGAACCAGCTAAAACAGTATTCTTGAACAATGCAATTAACCACGGTGTCTTAACACCTCTTGCATCTGAACAAGTAGCTCACGCTGGTAAATCTATTCTTTATACTTTAGAATCAAATCCTGGACCAGGTTTTGGTATTCTATTAGCTTATATGGTATTTGGTAAAGGTACTGCAAAAGCAACTTCATATGGTGCTGGTATCATCCACTTCTTAGGTGGTATTCATGAAATTTACTTCCCATATGTTTTAATGCGTCCTTTATTATTAGTTGCCGTTATTTTAGGTGGTATGACTGGTGTTGCAACATTTAGTATGTTCGACTTCGGTACTACTGGACCAGCATCTCCAGGTTCAATCTTAGCTTATATAGCTATTACACCTAAAGGAAGTTACTTAATTATGTTACTTGGTATCTTCTTAGCAACATTAGTTTCATTTGTAGTCGCATCTATCATCTTAAAATTCACTAAAGACCCTGAAGGCGACATTGAATCAGCTACTGCTGATATGGAAGCTCGTAAAGGTAAAAAATCTTCTGTTAGCGGTGCTTTAACTGGTTCTAAAGAACAAGAAAAAGGTGAAGCTTCTGAAGAAACAGAAGAAAAAGACGAATCTGAAGAACTGTTAGATCAATATGACACAGAAAATATTGATGCACATGATTTCTCTAATGTTAAAAAAGTTATCTTTGCTTGTGATGCTGGTATGGGCTCAAGTGCTATGGGTGCTGGTATGTTAAGAAATAAATTCAAAAAAGCTGAATTAACTGATATTGAAGTTACAAATACAGCTATTAACCAATTACCAGACGATGCTGATGTTGTCATTACGCAAAAAACATTAACAGATAGAGCAATTAAGAAAAATCCTAAAGCAATTCATATTTCAGTAGATAACTTCTTAAATTCACCAAGATATGAAGAATTAATTAACGAACTGAAAAAATAATTTTACACAAAGGAGTGAAGAACGATGATGATCAGTAACCGGGAAAAGAGTATTCTCAAATTACTATCTGAGCGTCTTCACTCTTTTTTAACAATTCATGATATTGCACAAGCACTTGGTATTTCGTCTCGAACAGTTCATAGAGAGATGAAAAGCGTTGAAGATACACTGAATAAATATCACTTATCTCTGACAAGAGTTCCTAAATTAGGATTACGTATTGAAGGAGAACCAGAAGACATTGACAATTTTGTACAATCATTGACTGAACAAAATACAATTGATTTATCTGATGAAGAAAGAAAAGTTATTATTCTATACAACCTTATTCAATCTAAAGATCCAGTGAAATTATATAGTCTTGCGAATGAAATTGGTTCATCTACGCATACACTTAACAAAATCATTGAACAATTGGAACCTGAATTACACACATTTGAACTTTCATTAGAGCGAAGACGTGGTGAAGGTTTGATTCTGAATGGTGAAGAAGTCAACAAAAGACAGTTACTTGCTAGAATCATGTTAGAAAAATTAGATGGTGACAGCGTGTACTCTGTAGTAGAAGATCATTTCGTATATCATACGTTAAACGAAACACATCTTCGAGGAATCGTTGATATAGATAGATTGTTTAATGTTGAACGCTTGTTAATGGATGAACTCGGTACATTACCTTATACATTAACTGAAGCCAGTTACCTTACTTTAACGATTCATATCGTTTTAGCAATTGAACGTATTAAGCAAGATGGACATGTAGAAATTGAGAATGATATTTTAAATGAATTGATTTCGACGGATGAATTTAAAGTATCAGAGAAACTTACAAATGTATTAAGCGATATATATGATGTGACATTTAATCATTCTGAAATTGCTTTTATTACAATGCATTTAAGAGGTGCAAGACGTCGCCATGAAACAACTTATGAAAACAATGATATTCATAAGCAGCGCGTTACCGAACTTATAGAATTTGTAAAAGATCAAGGATTCTCATTTAAAGATGAAGAAGCCCTATTCAAAGGATTAAATTTACATTTAGAACCTGCGATTAATAGACTTGAAGCAAACATTGAAACCTACAATCCGCTTACCGAAATGATAGAAACCTATGATCAAGAGTTATTTGAAGCCGTTTCATCAGGTTTAAAGATTGTATTCATGAATTATCATTTTCCAAAAAGCGAAGTTGCATATATTGCACTTCACTTTGGTGGCATGTTACAAGCAAAACAAAGACGTTCATTACATGTTCTCGTTGTATGTAGCAGTGGAATTGGTACAAGCCGTATTCTATCCAATCGTTTGAAACAGCATTTTTCTGAAATCACGCAAACTACCGAAGTTTCTGTCAGTAGTTTAAAGTCGATTGATTTTTCAAAGTATGATGGCATGATTTCAACTGTAGCTGTAGATACGAAATACCCACACATTACAGTAAATCCTTTATTACCAAAGCAAGACGCTGAAAATGTGAAATACTTTTTGAAATTACAGCAATCTGTTGTCCATGAACCTCAAAATATGCAGAATCAAGAACAACCACTATCATATGAAGATTATGATCGCACTGTAACTTTTATAGAAGAAAGTTTATCACTGATTCAAGATATGATCGTTGAAAAGAAAAAAGTAACACAGTTAGAACGATATCTCATTCAAACACTGTCGAAGCATCGTGTGATTGACAATACACATACGTTCAGTGAAAAGCTTAACAGCCGTATGAATTTACAAGGCTTTGCATTAACTGGTTATCCAGTTGCTATTCCTCACCTTTCTGATGAATCAATCAAAAAGCCACAATTGATTATTACGGAGTTAACAAAACCATTAAGGCTAAAAACGATTGAAAATGAACATCAAGAAGTAAATTGGCTTGTATGTATGTTTATTCCGAGAAATTCGGAACAAGGACAACTTATGAGCGAAGTGTCATCCTTAATTACAGAACATTTGGATGATATTGATCAGTTGTTAAATGATAGAGTAAAGATAGAGAACACACTCAAATCATTTTTCTTAAATAAATTAAAACAAAAACTAACGAAAACGGAGTGAATTAAAATGACAAAATTATTTAATCCAGAAAACATTTTTATGAATCTTTCAGTAAATTCTCAAGAGGAAGCTATCGAAAAAGCTGGCCAAGCATTAGTTGAAGAAGGTGCTGTAACTGACAAATATATTACTGCAATGAAAGAACGTGAACAAATCGTTACAACATATATGGGTAACTTCTTAGCTATCCCACACGGTACAGATGAAGCTAAAACTGAAGTATTAAAATCAGGTCTTGTATTACTTCATATTCCAGATGGCGTAGATTGGGACGGCAATGAAGCTAAAGTAGTTGTTGGTATTGCTGGTAAAGATGGCGAGCATTTAGATATTCTTTCTCAAATCGCTATTGTATTTAGTGAAGAAGAAAATGTTGAACGTGTTATCAATGCACAATCTAAAGATGAAATTCTTGCAATCTTTGAGGAGGTTGAACTTTAATGAAAGCCATTCACTTTGGTGCTGGTAACATCGGACGTGGCTTCATAGGTAAAGTATTAAATGATAATGGCTATGAAGTAACATTCGTCGATGTTAACGAAACAATTATTAATCAAATTAATGAAGAAAAAGCTTATCAAGTTATTATCGCAAATGAAGAAAATACTAAAGAACCTGTTGCAGGTGTTAAAGGTATCAATAGCATTACTGAAACAGACAAATTAAAAGCAGCGATTTTAGAAGCAGATGTCATTACGACAGCTGTTGGTGTAAACATCTTACCTATTATCGCTAAATCATTTGCATCATTCTTAAAAGAACGTGAAGCTGGTAAACCATTAAATATCGTTGCTTGTGAAAATGCTATTATGGCAACAGATCAACTGAAAAAAGCCATTTTAGATATTACAGGTTCATTATCTGATGACATTAGCTTCCCTAACTCAGCAGTTGATCGTATTGTACCTCAAGGCCAAAAAGAAGGATCATTAGATGTATTAGTTGAACCTTTCTTTGAATGGGTTGTAGAAGCTTCAAAATGGCAAGGTACACAATTACAAGATGTACACTATGTTGATGATTTAACACCTTATATCGAAAGAAAATTATTAACAGTTAATACAGGTCATGCTTATTTAGCTTACTTTGGCCAATACAAAGGTTACCATACAATTCTTGAAGCTATTCAAGATGAAGAAATTAATGCAGGTTTACGTGAAGTATTAAAAGAAACAAGTGAATATCTTGTTTCTAACTTCGATGAATTTACGAAAGAAGACCAATCTTACTATGTTGAAAAAATAATTGGTCGTTTCCAAAACCCATATTTATCTGATGATGTAACAAGAGTTGGACGTGGCGTATTACGTAAAGTTGGACCAAATGATCGTATCGTCAAACCTCTAGTAGCATTATCTAAAACGAAGAAGAAACATTCTGAACTCGTAAAAGCACTTTGCTATTTATTAGAATATCAAGATGAAAATGATAAAGAAACAGTAGAGAAAAACGACTATATCAAGGAACATAGCGTTGCTGAGTTCTTAAGTAAATATGCAGAATTAGAATCAGACATTATCGAAGAAGTTATTATTCAATATACTTCAATCAATAAATAATATTCTAGAAGTCGTATGTAAAATACGACTTCTTTATATGGCTAATTTTATAATATTCCCATTTAATATCGGCATATTTCGTAATTTTCATTTTATTTTATTGAAAGAATTAATAATAACCATGCACTTTAATTTTTTGAGATTATATTATACCTACCTTTCGTTTGTGACAGTTATATTATTTATATTATTATTTAATTAAATCCTACTCTTATTAGTTTACATACAGTTATTTTTAGGCTAAAATAAGTAAATAATTGATAAACTGTAATTATGAATTAAAAATTTAAAACGCTTCCATGTTGATAATGCGAGGCTTTACCACCTAACTGTATTATTTCAATTACAGAAGCAAAATACTCACTTCTAGGGGGATTCAAAATGGCAATTTCTAAAATAGAAAATTGTTCAGATTTATTAGCACTTGTAACATATGTGGACAAATTAAAATCTATCATTAAAAAGGATTTTTCACTTAGCTTTGAAGAATTCGCAGTATTAACTTACATTAATGAAACAGACGATGAAGAATATCATCTTAAAAAAATCATTAGCAAGTTAAACTACAAACAACCACAAATTGTAAAAGCAGTTAAAAACTTATCACAACAAGACTACTTTACAAAAAGAAGAAATGAATATGACGAGCGTACAGTTTTAATTCTAGTTAATAAAAAACAACGTAAATCAATTTCAGAAGTTCTTGAAAAAATCGATAACGAAATCGCTAAGACTGAAATTAACGATTAATATGAACGAAGCGGAGACATTCTATGATGTCTCCGCTTTTTTGAGGGGTGTAGGGGTGTGTTATGGGGGTGTTCTTGGCTTTACTTAGGACTTAAGCCATGACTTTAGTAATCTCTTGGCTTTATTCAGGAGTTAAGCTACGACTTGGGCGATCTCTTGGCTTTACTCAGGACTTAAGCCATGACTTGGATGATCTCTTGGCTTTATTCAGGAGTTAAGCTACGACTTTAGTAATCTTTTGGCTTTATTCAGGAGTTAAGCTACGACTTGGACTATCTCTTGGCTTTATTCAGGAGTTAAGCTACGACTTGGGCGATCTCTTGGCTTTATTCGACACTTAAGCCATGACTTGGATGATCTCTTGGCTTTACTCAGGACTTAAGCCATGACTTCAGCTATCTCTTGGCTTTACTCACCACTTAAGCCACGACTTCGAAGATCTCTTGGCTTTATTCACCACTTAAGCCATGACTTCAGCTATCTCTTGGCTTTACTCACCACTTAAGCCACGACTTCGAAGATCGCTCCTCATCTCCAAACCTCTCTATTCCCCAATCACCTCTCCCTACCAATAAAAAAAGCTAAGACATCATCAAATGCCCTAGCTCACTTTATTATATAACTTGTTTATCTCTTACTGGTTGGTTTAAAAAAGATGATACGACTTGTTTGAATTTTTCACTTTCTTCAATAAATGGTGCATGCCCTGAATGTTCAAATATTTCTGTTTGAGCATTTTTTATATTTTCCGAATCATTATCAATATCAAAAGGATCATGTTTACCTTTCACTATAAGTGTTGGTATGTCTATATGATCTATTTTGATATTTATACCATTTATAGATCTAACAGAAATTGCATCTTCTTCTGGTGTCATTCGATAATATTTTTTCACTTCTTGATACCATTTAAAAGTCGATTTAACATCATGAAATATTTCATTGAACAATATTAACATTGCTTCTTCTTTACTAAATCCTGCGACTTTATCTCTATGTTTGGCAATTAATTTAATAAGTGGTTGTTTACCTTGATTGGAAATTGAAGATACGAGTACTAACTTTTCTACTTTATCTGGATGTTGGTTTGTAAATTCTTGTGCAATGACGCCACCCATATCATGTCCTAATATATAAGCTGATTCTATGTCTTCAGCATCCATTAAATCTACAATGTCATCTATATGATTTTGGATGGAAATTTCTTGTTGTTTATCTGATTTACCATGTCCCCTAGAATCCATTGTATATATTGTAAATTGATCTTTCAGAAGTTGTACTGTTGAATTAAATGTTGCTAAATTCATATTTAATGCATGTAACATAATTAATGGTTTCCCTTTACCGTGTTTTTCATACACTATATGAGTCCCATCCCTTGTTAATAATTCTCCCATAATGAGTACCTCCCTACTTTACAGTAATAATATACCCATTTAACAATTTTTCACACTTATAATATTAAGTTAATGTCATAAAAATAAATGCAAAAAATGATTGTAGCCAATACATCATTTCCTGCATTTATGTTATACATATTTTCTTGTTGAATACATCATTACAAAATAAAGGATAATAACGAGTATAATCGTCCAACTCGCAAATGTAACAATCATAATGACTGTTTCGTTCAACGTTACAGATGCAATTGTTTTTTGAATAACAGCTAATCCCATTGCAGCGACTTCAAGCTTTTTCATAAATATTGCGAGTATGACGAGAATGATCCCGACGCCAAATATGGTTTGAAATACTTGTAAAGGTAATACATACATTCCTAACGTAACATTAAATATTTTAAGCATACATAGAACAATACCTATACTAAATAAGGAAATATTGGTCATCATCAATTTCTGATTAGGATAGAGATAACTATGTTTTTTTATAATTAAATATATAACAAGTGTAATCGATAGTATGATCACAAAATAAAATATATACAATCCCGTTACAGCATTAAACGGAATGAGCTTTTTATCAAATAAATATGCCAATAATAAGAAGTGTAGTGTATAAAAAATGATTGGATTATAATTTACAACCACAATATTTCTCTCTATGATTTGAAGTATTTCAGCGTGAGATTTGTGTCGATATTCTGCATAGTCTATATCTTTCTCATCTGACTTTTTCATATCCTTCTTTAATGAATGTTGAACTTTATCAATTTGTTTAGGTAATACACCGACATGCTGTAAATAGTCATTTACATTTTCCAGCAATACATTATTGTTCGGACGCAAATAAATACACCACCTTCATTATAATATTGTATAAATTAATCCCCTATTATGCAATATGTATATAACATAACAGGGGATTAAATTCGTTATTGATTTAGTATTTACCTATATCAATACGATATACTTTAAATTGTTTACTATCAGGTGTTGCTTTTGAAAGCTGGAAGTGTGCTTGTCCATTATTTACGTAAGCATAACCGCCTGTATACTTATTATTTTGTACACGTTTAGTTGTATTGTCACCTAGAATTGAGACAAGCGAATCTAACTTCACATTTGTTAATTTGTCATAAATCATTGTAACACGTTTAACCGTTTCTTTATTACCGTTAACTTTGGCAGTAATAATCATATGTCCATTTTTAGTATCAAATTCGTAATAATTTTCTCTATCGTTACTATCATCAGAATATGAGAACATTAAATTAGGATACTTTGATTTAATTTTAGAAATCTTATCACCAATTTTAATACCTTCGATTGTTACTGTACCGTCTTTATAGGTCTGCACATTACTTTCGTTAATATTTAATTGATTTTTAGTTGCAGCATTTGCCTCAGCAAAAGTTGAAAATGGCAGAACCATAAGTACCATTGCAATTATTAAGAGACATTTTTTCATATGAGGTTCTCCTTCAGTCTGTGTCTTATATGTTATGCATTGAACTGCGTTAATTATAACATACAGATTACAAAATGACCAATTTTGTTACAATCATGTAACAAAACCGTGAAATATCGCTTGATTAACTTAAAAATTCTTCCAATACTCCAATGAATTTTTCTTTTTCCTCAATAAAAGGCAGTTCTCCTGAACCTTCAAACAGTTTGAATTCAGCATTCGGTAACAGTTCACTTATTCTTTTACCTTCGCTATATAATATTTTGCCATCGTATTGACCAGAAATGACGAGCGTACGTGTTTCAATATCTGGAAGTAACGATATAATATCAAAGTCTTTAAAAGAACGCTTAACAGCAATTTCCTCTTCCATCGTTTGAAGATCATTTGAAGGAATATGTGACTTTACAAACTTTTTAGCTTGTTTAATATTTTTATACCTGAATCTTAATAAATATTTTTCTTTGTCTTCATCAGACATCGTTCTAATTTCATCAGCATGTCTATCATAAATACGATTATCTGGAAAAGTTGAATGATTGTCTGTAGGATTAATTAACACCATGCCATTGATTAAGTCAGGATTCTTATATGTGAGACCTGTTGCAATTGTTGCGCCAAGTTCCAGGCCAATCACATATGCTGAATTAATGAATAATGCATTTAATAGTTGTTGAATATCTGAAATATAGTCATCTACTCTACTATCATGTGGTGTATCACTTAAACCATGACCTCTTAAGTCAATAGATATAACCTGATAATTTTTACTTAACTTTTTAATAAGTGGTTCAAAGACATCCATGTCTTGAAAAACACCATGCAACAAGATAATTGGATAGCCGCTACCTTTTGTTTTATAGTGTATGGCAACATTTTCTTTCGTTAAAAATAAATTCATCATGCTTCACCTCTTTCGATTTGTTTACAAACTTCTATGAGATCACTTAAGCTTTCGATTGTATAATCTAATTCGTGCTCCTCTGGTGTACCAATGACTGAATTAGCCATCCATGCAGTCTTCATGCCCATAGCATGTGCTGCTGCGATATCATTTAAAGGACAATCTCCAACATATAATGCATGATGCGCCGTTATGCCAAGATGTTTCAATATATCTTCAAATATGATTGGGTCTGGCTTCATAGCGCCCACCTCATCAGAAGTTGAAACATAATGAATGTATGGATAAATACCGATTGCATTCATAACGTGTGTAATTTCTTCACTCTTACCATTCGCTACAACACCTAATTTATAACCCATGCTGCGTAATTTATCCAATGCTACCAATGTATCATAGAAAGGAAAATGGTATCTGTAGTGATGCATTTTATAGTCGTTATAAAATGTCTTCCACGATATCCTTTCTATATTTAATCTCTTAACAAGTTCTTGATATACCCATTCAACATCTTCTATACCATAGGGATTTAACGTTAAATATACTTTTTCAAAATCACGTCTTTGGACTGTTACCATTAACTCATGAAATCTCTCAAATTGTTCTTCCAAAAACTTCATTCGCGATTTCTCACGATCTACAAGCGTATCTTCTAAGTCAAAAATAATCGCTTGAATATCACACGAACACATGTCATCATCCCTTTCATAGAAACATTTTAAACTATTCCATAAAGAAAGCAATACAATTTTTACATACAAAACACCAACCCTCTATCATAATGTTTAAAGGATTGGTGTCCGTATGCTATTGATTGTCATTTAATACTGATTGTTACCTTAAATATTTAGTAAGTTCTTTCTTTTTTTCGTTGTTCTGTAATCATTAAATACATCATAATTGGTATGGCAATAATTGAGAGTATAATGCCAACCGGAATTTGTATCGGACTTATGATAATTCTGCCAACAGTATCTGCAATTAATAAAAGTGCACCGCCGATTAATAAATTCAAAAACATTTGTACGTTAATAGGTACCTTGTAAACCCTTCTAACAACTTGAGGTACAATCATACCAATAAATCCAATAATACCCGTGAAACTTATAATAACGGCTGTCATTATAGCAGCTAATAGCAAACATGTCCATGATATCAATCGAACATTCACGCCAAGTGTTGTCGCTTTATCTTCACCTAATTGAATCATTTTAATATAATGACTCATCATAAACAAGATTAAGATACAGATTAAAGAAACAATACCAGTTATTTCTACAGTTATTTTTTCGGCAGATGAAACGCTACCAAACATATACGACACCATGTTATTTACTTTATTCGGTTTCAGCAATAAAAGTATATAGAGTGCCGAACTAAAGAACGCACCAATAAAAATACCTGAAAGTATCATCGTTGCTACATGAAATGTTTTGACCATCGTTTCTGTAATGAGTACAACAACGATAAGCGTTAACAAACTGAAGAATATAGAAAATAATGGCACAAACCAAATGGAAACACCTATAAATACGGCAAGCGCACTTCCGAATGTTGCACCGCTTGCTAAACCTAACGTAAAACTATCCGCGAGTGGATTATTCAATATCGTTTGATAGATTTGACCACTCATGACTAGCCCCATACCAGCAATTAATGCTAAAAGTGTCCGCGGTACTCTTAACTTGTAAAAGATTGTCCATTCAAGTTGATTATCAAATTTCCATGTTATACCCGTAGATCCTACGAATAAAGAAATACCAATTGCAAACAATAGAACGAGAAACCATATCACAACATGGCGATAAACTTTATGATTATTAGTCATAAACTTTTTCAGAAAGTTCTTTTAGCCCTTTCGCTAATCTTGGTCCTGGTCTAGAAATCATATCTGCATTTAGTGCATGAACGTGTTTCTCTTTAACAGCATTAACTTGGTCAAAGCCATCTCTATTGTTATTTAATTTTTGATATTCTGCTTCAGACTGTCCACTAGTTGTAATCATCACATCAGGATTTCTTTTAAGAATGCTTTCTTTATCGGTTTTAATCCATCCTTCTTGATCATGATAAAGGTTCTTAGCTTTGATAGAAGTTAACATATCATCATAAAACGTATTTGATCCTGAAGTGTAAATGTCAGGTTGAGAAGAAATTTCCATAAACACTTTTTTACCTTGTTGGTCTTTTGGTACATCTTTAACAACATCTTCTATTTCTTTCTTCACTTTACTTACTAATTTATCTGCTTCTTTTTCTTTACCTGTTACTTTTCCAACTTGCTTGAATGTATCATACATTTCATTAATTGAATTTGCATCATCTATGTAGATAACTTTCACGCCTGCATCACTTAATTTTTTTAAATCTTTTTCTTGTGTAGATTTGTTCGACTCATGCGCTAAAATTAAATCAGGTTTTGCTTTTAATAATGCTTCTGTATCGAGTTTAAAGGCATCGAATTGTTTTTTATCTTTCACATCTTTAGGATAATCATCAACAGTTGATACCCCAACGACTTTATCTCCAAGTCCTAACGCGTATAATATTTCTGTATTACTTGGAATAAGCGACACAATACGCTTATATTCTTTCTTATCAGTTGTTTCTTGTTTCGTTTCTTTTTTGTTATCCGTCTTATCTCCGCTTTGGCAACCCGTCACTATGATCATAGCAGCAAAGATTAAATAAAATATTTTGTTTATTTTCATACTTAATCTCCTCCATATATTTACTTAAAAAATGGTACACAAAAAGGCGCAACTCAAATAAGATTGAGCTGCACCTCAATTAAAATAATGATTAAAATTACATAGATTCTGGAGCTGACACACCTACTAATGCTAACGCATTGCGAAGTGTAATACGTGCCGCTTCAATTAAAGCTAAATGCGCTTTAGTCTTCTCTGCATCATCTGTTAATACTTTCTCTGCATTATAGAACTTGTGGAACTGTGCAGCCAAATCTTGAATATAATTCGTAATACGATGTGGACTGCGTGATTCTGCAGCAGAAACAATTGTTGGTTCAAATTCAGCGATTTTCTTCAATAAATCAAATGCTTTTTCATGTGTAATTAAAGATAAATCAACGTTTTGATCAATCGTGATACCTTTTTCTTCTGCTTGGCGAATAATAGATGATATACGCGCATGTGCATACTGTGCATAATACACTGGGTTATCTTGTGATTCTTTCTTAGCTAATTCCATATCAAAGTCAAAGTGTGTATCAGGACTACGCATCGTTAAGAAGTAACGAGCAGCATCAATGCCTACTTCATCCATAATGTCACGTAATGTAATAGCATTACCTGTACGTTTACTCATTTTTACTTCAACGCCGTCTTGTAATAATCGTACCATTTGCATAATTTGTATTTCAAGACGTTTTGAATCTACGCCAAATGTTTCTAGAGATGCTTTTAATCGATTAATATAACCGTGGTGATCAGCACCAAATAAATTAATTAATTTGTCAAAACCACGTTCTACTTTATCGTAATGATAAGCAATATCTGGTAAGAAATACGTATACGTACCGTCTTGTTTAATTAACACACGGTCTTTATCGTCACCAAATTCTGTTGTTTTTAACCATGTTGCGCCATCTTGTTCATAAGTATAGCCTAATTCTGTCATTTTATCTAAGACAGCTGAAATTTTGTTTGTTTCATATAATGATGTTTCACTGAACCAATTATCAAAATGAATATTAAAATCTGCTAAGTCTTGTTTTAATTTTTCCATTTCATAATCTAAACCAAGTTTACGGAATGTTTTAATACGTTCTTCTTCAGCTTCATCTTTAATTTCAGGATGTTTTTCAGCTAAGTCTTTACCGATTGCGATAATATCTTTACCATAATAACCATCTTCAGGTAATTCAGCATCTAAACCTAACGCTTGATTATAACGCGCTTCAATAGAGTGCGCTAAATTTTCAATTTGTTTACCTGCATCGTTAATATAATATTCACGTGTTACATCATAACCAGCTGAGCTTAACACGTTTGATAACGTATCACCTACTGCTGCATTACGTGCATGTCCAATATGCAAATCTCCTGTTGGGTTTGCAGATACATACTCAACGATGATACTTTCGTTTTTACGTTCTTCTGTTTGACCAAATGTTTCACCTTTTGTTAAAGCTGTCTTAATAATTTCGGTTAAATATTGTTGATCTAGGTAGAAATTAATAAATCCAGGACCTGCAATATCTACTTTCTTAACATTTGCTTTATTTGTGTCTAAATTTTCTACGATTTGATTCGCAATTTCACGAGGATTTTTACGCGCTAATTTTGTTAATACCATCGCAATATTTGAAGAATAATCTCCATTTGCAGGGTCTTTAGGTGTTTCGATTTTAATTTCTGGAACTGTTTCTACAAGTTCAGATTTAATGATACTTGCTTTAATTTCTTCAATTAACGTTTCTTTAACTTGGTTAATAATGTTCATTCATTTATCTCCTTATAATTAATTTGAAATTGGTATGTTCCAAGTAATCCAGTTTGATCACTTAGCTGATAATGTATCCTGAGTTTACCTTGTTGATCGTCTATAAAGTGTTTGATTGATAATGTATTAACGTGCATGGTCATGCGTCCTGCTTCTGTATCATAATAACTAATCGTTTCTTGTCCTTCAACAAAATGAAAGACTGTTTTGACCGCGCCAGTACGGTGGATTTTTACGCCATCATCTTCTATTTTAAGCATATTTTTTACGATTTGTTCATCAATCGTTTCTTTATATCTAATTATATCGCTATTTCTTCTATGAAATGTACCTGATGTTTTTGTTTGAAATGTTTCTTTCTCGCCATTTTGTTTCACGACTTGTTTAATATTTATATTAATATTCTCTTTCATAATTGGCCACCTCACCGTTTAAGAACGTATATCATTATAGCATATTTGACTATTAAAATTAAAAAAAGCAGGGCGAAAAGCGCCTGCTTTTTTTAGTGTCCTAGCTATAGTAGCTATCAACTATTTTACTTATGATATTGTGAAAAGACAATAGCTATTTAGTTGAATTGTGATAATTCACAATTAAGTCACAAAATAGACATATTTAATTTATCTCTAAAGATGATTTTAGTTCATCACTACTGTTATGCCACATTTCAGAATTATGTTCTTGAAGGAATTTCTTAAGAACAGCTCTATTTTCAGCACCAATTTGGTCAATTTTTACTTGATGTTTCATAGATTTATCCATCATATTCACGTGCTCCGGCATACTTTTATATCCACGCTTCTTAGGTTTATTGACCATTAAATAGCAACCTGTTAGCCCTGCATAATATGGTCCTTGCTCGCCACGTTCAGTTGTAACCCAGCAAAGCCAATATTCTTTTGCTTCTTCACCTTTGACTTCTTCTATATCTTTAACCCATTTCACACGCTTTTCTACTTCAGCTCTAGCATGCATGGCACCAATATCGATAAATGCAGTTTGTTCTGATACATCGATAAATACAGGCGCAACGTTGTCTAAACTTATAGAGCCTATATTTGTACCTTTATGCCCATCTAATGGATCATTTTTAATGATATTAAATTGAAATCCTTTCTTTTCAGCCACTTGTTTCACCTCATTTAATTCATGATTACATCATACTAGAGTATCAGACTGACATTCAAGTTTGTAATCTACACAAGTTCATTTAATATATTGATAATATCGCCTTTAATCGTTTCATCTTCCATTTCTATAATTAATTCTTTAGGATAATACAGTTTATAGTCTAAACGTTTAATCCCTGTAATACTATGGATGATGACTGATTGGCTACTAATTTCTTTAATACGACCTGTCTTCTGTAATAGATGAATCGGCTGTCTATTTGATCCTGGTCGGTCATAATCATATGGTAAGTCTGAGAACGAGTCACAAACGAAATAATATTCTGGATCAATGCCACCTTTTTCAAATAGATCTGTCAGTTCACCAATGGTAATAATAGATCCATCAAATGGTAAGTATTTAAACAAATCACGATTAACAAATCTTTTACTCAAATCACTCAAGATCGGGTCATCTTCTTCAGTCCACTCTTCTAAATAATACATCACGACCGCTTCATCTAGACGAATATAATCAGCGATTGAAACATCTTCTTCAAAAAATGGAATTAAATATTTTGGTTGCTCTTTAAATGAATATCCTTGATCATAAAGTACTTTCGCACGCTTAAAGCAGCGATTAAGCAATACTTCTCCACCTCGACTTACCGGGTGAAAATAAATTTGCCAATACATTTGATAACGACTCATTAAGAAGTTTTCTACTGCATGCATACCACTTTCTTTAATTAACACTTCATCTTTAGACGGACGCATCAATCTAAGTACGCGTTCCATATCAAATTGACCATAACTAACACCTGTAAAATAAGCATCACGCTGTAAATAATCCATGCGATCTGCATCTATTTGAGATGAAATCATCGATATGACTAATTTATTTTCATGTGTCTTATTAATCACTTCTGCTACTTCAGCTGGAAAATCAGGCGACACTCTACTCAACACTTCATTAACTTCTGTATCACCTTTAATGATCAGCTGTGTGAATTTTTCATGATCCGTTAGAAAGATTTTTTCAAAACAATGTGAAAACGGACCGTGCCCTAAATCATGTAAAAGTGCTGCACATAATGCGAGTGGTCTATCCTTATTATCCCAATGTGCACGCCCTTCAAATACTTCATCTATCATACGTCGTACAATTTCATATACACCTAGAGAATGTCCAAAGCGACTATGCTCAGCTGTATGGAAAGATAAATAGAGTGTTCCAAGTTGTTTAATTCTTCTTAAGCGTTGAAATTCTTTCGTTTTGATAAGATCCCAAATTAATTGGTCTCTTACATGTATATAACGATGAACAGGGTCTTTAAAAACTTTCTCTTCAGGTAATTTTTTTGTTCCATAAGCTTCCTGTGTCACTTTGTTCCCTCCATTTCATCTAATTATTCTACAATAAACTCTATTTCGCCGACATTTTCATATACGGCTTTATACTCTCCTTGTGTTAAAGGTTTTGGCAAAATAAATGTTCCGCTTGAAATAAACATGCCAGGTGTTAATGAACGATTATATTCTTTAATTTCATTAATCAACCACTTAACAGCTTTAGCAGGATGTCCCTCAACTTCTGTACTAAATCCAGAAGCTAATTCTTTACCATCTAAATATAATGTCCCTTTAATGTTATCTATATCTTCATAACTTAATTTCTTAGGTTCACCGTATACAACGCCACCACTTACTGCGCTATCAGCAATAATTTCCGTTACAGATAAATTAGGGAACCAATTACTAAAACGTGAATCTGGAATCTCTACCCCTGGTGCAATCAAGCATTTATTCATGATATCCTCAAGGCTATCTTCTTCTGTTAATTCTTCTTGTACAATAAAGACTAATTCTAACTCTGCTAAAGGTTCATTTAAGTCATTTAAATAAATATGTTTATCCAAAATAGTTGTTTCTCCCATCGCACCATATAATGGCGTTGTTGAAGAAAAGATATCTCTCGTTTCTTGACTCGTTAAACTAATTTTATAACCTTTATGAATTTCAGTTTCTTCCTTACGCTGCAACACACCTTCTTGAATATCATATGCGGCATGTTCAGTTATATTCGATGGTAAAACACCATTTGGAATAATTGATTGATTCTCATAAGCTTCATAAAATTGCGAAATCCATTTATTTAGTGATTGTTCCATTACAATCAACCTCCTAAAAAGTTTTTTTCATTAACGTCGTGCGCATTGTGTCACCAAAAAGTAATTCTTCATATTCACGTATCACTTCAAAACCTTCCTTTTTATAAAAGGCTATACCGATATCATTCTTACCATCCACTTCTAAATAAACTTCATGATATGAATCTTTGTATTGATCTAAACCTGCCTGTAATAAAGCTTTACCATACCCTTCACGTTGCGCTTTAGGTAGAACATAATGAGAAGATAAATACAATTCAGTACCTTTGATAAAATTAGCAAAACCTACAATCTTATCTTCATCTTCTGCAACAAAGAAATCAGAATCATTAATGCGCTTTTGAAGCATCTCTTTAGAATAAGACGCATTTAAAAATGCCGTCACAGTGCTCGCAGTATAAATATTGGTATACGTATCATACCAAGCCTTAGACGCTACATTTTTAATACCTGAATAATCTTCAATTGTTGCTTTTCTTACATTTGCCATAAATATCTCTCCTCTATCTACCTTACACATCAATCGTCAATTCATGATGTCTATTAATCTAAGTTTGTAAATCCCCGTTTAATAATGTTCTAATGTACACATTTTAAATAACTTTATATCTCACATTATAAATAATTATATCATTTATATATTAAAAACTATAATATTCAGAATACTTAATTATACCCGAAGACCCTACAGAAATGTAATATTTGTTAAGTATGTTAACACAAATTTAAAATACAGAACGTCAAAATATAAAAAATGAAAAACTAACAATCATTTTTATCAAATAATAATCCCCTCACTATTAAAAGAGTAAACCACCAAACTCTTTAATATGTAATTACATAATAATTTATAATGTCACTAAGTGATTTATTATCTGTAGAGATAGATGCTTTACTCTTCTACTTCCATAGTGTGGGTTATATAGAGGATCATGTACCAATAGAATATTCTGCTTCTAAATATAGCGGCGATTTAAACTCATTTATCTTTAATATTTCTTCATAATTTAGCCATGTTCAAACAATTTATAAACTCGACGATAGCAATAATGCAGTCCAATCATGAATAAAAAGGTGATATGCTATCACAAATATATTAGAGCACTTCAAATTACAAGATAAAGTTGCAATCATTAGCGGTGGCAAAATAGGAATAGGTCAATCAATGGCATTAGCACAAGCAGGCGTTCAGATTATCATTGCAGATCATAACGCCTCATCAATTAAAGAAACACTCTCAGAAATTAAACA
Organism: Mammaliicoccus sp. RAM2; assembly: GCF_045897195.1. NCBI lineage: Bacteria > Bacillati > Bacillota > Bacilli > Caryophanales > Staphylococcaceae > Mammaliicoccus > Mammaliicoccus sp. RAM2. The sequence continues at coordinate 148,126 of NZ_JBJNWI010000006.1, forward strand.
GAGTGAAGACTTTGAAACAGTTGCATTAAAAGTAGACATAACCGATCCAACATCGGTAAATCAAATGCTCAATAACGTCATAGAACAATTTGGCAAAATTGATATGTTAGTCAATAAAGTTGGGATGACATACAACGTAACAGAAGAAGAACTCACATTTGAAAATTGGAATAAAGTTATGAATCTAAACTTAAATGGAATATTTTGAGTGAGCTGATGTTTTAGGAGTCGATTGACGGGGCTTTGTGCACGAAGAATTCCAGATATCGTGCGTTATAGGGTTAAAATGGGGCCTGGCGCACGAAGACTCTCAAATATCGTGCGTTAGACCCTTAAAATAGGCCATAGCGCACGAAGACTCTCAGATATCGTGCGTTATAGGGTTAAAATGGGGCCTGGCGCACGGAGACTTCAAGCAAAGTTCCTCACTCCAACAGATATTTTATGAATTTATAATTTGAAGGCTGTGTTTTTACGAACATAGCCTTTTTATATTAAATTCTTTTAAGTTCTATTTATTTCACACTTTAAACACGGTAAAATTATATATAACTTGAAATGAAAATGGGGTTTTTCACATGAAATAAAAATGTTTCGAACAAAATAAGATATTTATAATTTTAAACTGTATTATTTATTGATAGCTTGTTTACTACTCAAAAAATTCCCTATTTTTAATTACTCAGGCTTTTTAGGAACGATTCTTTTTATTGTTGTGATACTCATATTAAGTGTTGTCATATATCAAGTTAACTTCTTTATCTATAGAAAAATCAAAAACTGCACGAGAGAAAATAAATATGATTAGAAGTAAGTAAAATTAATGCATAAGCTCTGTAATGTTATGTAGCTTGATTTTGTGTAAATATATATAATGTAATAAAAAAATCACTACAAGCATTGTTAAAAAACAAATTGTAGTGATTTTTTATTATTAAACTAACTTTTAAATACTGAACTATTTCAAAGGAGATGCATCACGAAACTCTTATACACTCTTTTAATTTATTATTTTTCAGTAATGATAGTATTTATCGTAGTCGAAAGTATACTTCAACGAGAATTAGAGATATCAAGAATCCTCATAGTCCCTTTAATTTCAAGTATTATTATGATTGCATTTAAGAAACAAGAATGAAGACGTCTAGAATTTTTTAATTCCTTAATAAACCATCTTCAAATCAATGTTCTTATACTTTAATACATACGTATACATTCATATACAAGATCGAAGAATTCGTCGACTTTGACGTTTTTGGCTACTTTAACGTTATGTTCTTTTTTGAGTACGTCCGATTCGTCACATACTGTTCGTCCATAACTTGGTCCGCGATTAATGTCGATTTCTACGTACATATCTTGAACTTCAAATAAGTCTTTATTTACGAGATAGCCTATTGTTGTTGCATCGTGTAATGGACCTGCTTCTAATCCAAATTCTTGGTATTGTGTTTTTAAAGTAAAACTCATTAAATCACTAAACAATTGGCCAGCTTTATTATTTGTTGATTCCATACGTTTTATAATTTCAGGTGTACATAGTGTCTTGTTTGTTACATCTAGACCCATCATAACGATTGGTATACCTGATTTAAAAACAATATATGCCGCTTCTGGATCAGCAAAAATATTAAATTCTGCTGATGGCGTTAAATTACCGTTACCGTATGCGCCACCCATTAATACAATTTCTTTAATTTTAGATGTGGATGAATTAAAAAAGTTAGCAAATATATAATATGGTATAAAAAAGCCCCCACTTCATGTTGTAGTGAGGGGATTATAGCTAATATCTATATTATGACTGTGTCTTTTTCAACTTCTTATTTAACTTCTCGTCTAATTCTTTTTGTCGACGTTTTCGTTCTTCATTTCTAAGTCGCAATCTTTCTTCTTCTTCTGGATCGCGTTTCTTTTGAAGTTGTTTTTGGATTTTTTCCATTAATTCGTCTTCTGTTAAAGCGGCACATGGGCGGTTATTTACGAATGCGAATGTCTTTCTTCTACCTGGTCCACAATATGATTGGCATGCTACTTCTATTTCAGCTTCTGGGTCTAATTTTTTAATTTTTTTCAAAAGTGATGGCAAGTTAACGGCTTGACAATCATCGCAGACTTGAAATTTATTTCGCATTTGTTCCCCCACCTTTCTTAATTGTTAATTTTGCAATAAATTATTATACCACCTTAACAGTTGTTTGAGAATGTCATTTTATCGTTTTTCCATATTTCGAATCATTTTATCATTGCGTTCAATCATTCGTTCGAAATATTTATCGTACAATGTCCATTCTTCTGTTGTGACAGGATCCATATTCAAAGTTGCACCTAAATTTTTCAAACTTCCTAACAGTTTAAATAATATGTCGTTAGTTGTATATTCAGTGCCTAATAATTCGTTCAATGAAGCCATGCTTTCAGGTATGATAGTCGGATAAATGAATTTTGTCTTTTCGTTTTTCAGTGCATGTTCATAGAATGCTTTCATCATTTCGGCACGTTCAGCGCCTGATCCTTCCACACATAAATAGATTTGAACTGCTATACCGCCTCTTACTCTTCGTTGTGATATACCAGCAAACTTTTGATTATAAATACTTAAATCATAACTACCAGGGCAGTATGATGCGGTAATTTCTTTATTCTCGATTTCATTAGTATCTTCTTTAAACATTTCACGAATAAGACGTAACATCACTTCATATCCTGTATCAATGGATACATCATGCTTACCTTTAAAAATTAAAGATATATTAAGCACACCTTTATCTAGCACAACACCTAATCCGCCAGAATTTCTAACGATTGCACTATAACCTCTAATATCATTTAAATAGGCAATACCATCTTTTAAATAAGGTAATCTAGAATCATGTATGCCTAATATCACGACGTGATTGTGTATCCATGTCCTAACAACACTTGGACTTTTATCATTTCCTACTTGATCACAAAATGTATCATCGAAACTAAAGGACTGCATTGGCTGCAGTCCTGAAGTGTGGTCAATGTATCGCCATTCTTGTGTAAAATAATCTTGCAAATTAGCCATGATTATAATGTTTGAGCAGCTGTAATGATTGAAAGACTATATACGTCTTCAGCTGAACAGCCACGAGATAAATCGTTAACAGGTGCGTTTAAGCCTTGTAATACAGGACCAACTGCATCAAATCCACCTAAACGTTGTGCAATTTTGTATCCAATATTACCCGCTTCTAAGCTAGGGAAGATAAATACATTTGCATCACCTTGAATTTCAGAATTTGGTGCTTTCTTAGCAGCAACTTCTGGTACGATTGCTGCATCAAATTGGAATTCACCATCTAATACAACATCTTTTAAATCTGTTTCTTTTAAGTTCTCTTGAGCAATAGAAACTGCTTCAGATACTTTTTCAGTATCAGGTGATTTAGCTGAACCTTTAGTTGAGAAGCTTAACATTGCTACTCTTGGAGACATACCAAATGCTTGAGCAGTCTTAGCACTTTCGATTGCAATCTCAGCTAGGTCTTGTGCATTAAGTTCTGGGTTAATTGCACAATCACCGAATACATATTGTTCTTCACCTTTAGTCATGAAGAATACGCCAGATGTTTTTGTAACGCCTGGTTTTGTTTTGATAATTTGTAATGCTGGACGTACAGTATCTGCAGTTGAATGTGCTGCACCACTTACTAATCCGTCAGCTTGATTTGTGTAAACTAACATCGTACCGAAGTAGTTAACGTTATTTAACAATTCTTCAGCTTGTTCTTGAGTTGCTTTACCTTTACGACGTTCAACAAATTTTTCTACTAAATCTGCTTTTAGTTCACTTGTTTCTGGGTTGATGATTGTAAGACCATCGATTGATAAGTCTACACCAGCTGCAGTTTCTTTAATTTTTTCTTCATTACCAAGTACGATTGGTGCAACCAAATCTGTAGCTTGTAATTTAACTGCTGCTGTTAATACGCGCGCATCTTCACCTTCTGGTAATACGATACGTACATTTTTACCTGATAGTTTGTCGCTTAGAACATTAAGTAAATTAGACATAATTGCCTCCTATATATGATTGCTATTATTTTTCCATTCACAATTATAACATTTTCTCATAAATTTTCACGTATCTAAACTGTGAATTTATATTGGATATTTTTAAAATATTATCATTTATATTCTGAAAGCAACATTTTCCATTTTTTATTTAAAATTTTATCCTTTGAAACTGTAAATTTTTCGTTTGGTTTTAAATTTGGATCTTTGCCGTTGTAATCTTTAGTTGCAAATCCTGTTGATAGGGATGGTTCACTATTTGGCTTGAATTGATATTCGTATACTTTACCGTTATCTGCAAACAAATATTTCGTAATCGGTTTATCCATTTTAGCGACACTACTGTATCCTTGAATATTATTTAAATCTTGTGCACATTCATCATAACCACCTTGATTATGCTTGCCTTGATACATCGTTAATCCAACAACGTTATGGATATTAAAATGTTTCCTCCCTGGTTTATCATGATCTGTTATTTGTATTTCACCATCGTCACTAATCGCATAGCCATCACCTTCCATTTGTTCATTTCGACTAAAATAACGATTAGTTACTGCTTTATGTTGATCTTGGCCATATTCGTCAGCAATTTTTAGTAACTTTTGTTTCAATTCATCTTTGTCTTGCTCTGAAAGTTGAATATGCTTAGTTTCAGCATGTTTCGTTTCACTATGTTGCTTTGTCTCTTCTTGTGAACTATTTTGACAACCGCTTAATATTAAGGTCATCACTACTGCCACACTTAAATAATTGAATACACGTCGCAAAGTAACCGCTCCTTCTATTAACAAATAGGCGCCTCCATATCATCATATCTGAAGGAGACGCCTTATGGATATTTATTTAACTTTAAAATCTATGATTAGTCTTTTTTAATACCGAATTCATCGACTAATTTAACTGTTCTTTGTTCACCTTTACTAATATCGCCATGTAATTGATAAATTTTAACGACTAATTTACCTTCAGATACATCATAAACTGAGAAGTTCTGATCAGATGAATCACGATTATTTTCATGACTATCGTTAAAAGCATCTGTCTTATGAGGTTGCTCACCTATCGCAAATAAACTATTATAATGATCTAATTCTTCTTGAGTTAAATCTTCTAGCTCTGGTCTAACTTTCTTAATATGTTCTAAAGGACGGTCGTATATACTGTCATACGCTTTTGTACCACCTGTATTAGGCAGTACATAGACTGAACCTTCTGGGTTGTCATAATATGTGATGTTATCTTGACCTCTAATTTGTTTGGCATCTTCTTTCTTAGCATTTACAAAGCTATTTTTAGTCGATGTATGTTCTAATGGTTTCGTACGAGAAAGCACATGGTCATGACCTTGTAATACTAAATCCACATCTAAATCATCAATTTGTTGAGTCAGTTCGTCACGTATTTTAGCAACATCTTCATCTGATAATGCATGATACGATTTAGAATACATTGGTTTATGCAGGTTTAAGATAACCCATTTAGAGCCATTCTTTCTGGCATCTTTAATATCTTGTTTAATCCATTCCATTTGCTCTTTGCCAATTGCTTTTTCTTCAGGATTATCTTTAGATTTCTTATTATCATTCGTATTAGCGACAACCATATGTGCACCATTATAATCAAACGAATAATAAGATCCACCATTGACCGCATTGTTTTCTTTAGGTACATTGACATGTTCGTTATACTTTGTCAGTAATTTTTCATCATCTTCACTTAACGCATATTCGTCATGGTTACCAGGTGCAGAAGCTACAGGTAGTGACATAAATGATGGACGTGATTGATCATATAAATCTAACCACTCATCTTCAATTTCTGCAGTTTCTACAAAGTCTCCTGTGTGTAATGCGAAGTTTGGATTACCTGCTGTTTGAATAGCATTGCTTAACGTATCTGCTCCAAATTGTGCTTCGTTTCTTACGTGTTCATTCCAATAAGCATTTTGTGTATCTGTATACTGTACAAATTGGAAAGGATCTCCGTTGTTGCCAGAAGTCTTAAATTGTCCAACTTCACTTTGAGGACCACTTGCACTACCTACGCGATAATAATATGTAGTATTCGGCTTTAATCCCGTTGCTTTCGCTTTATAATTATATTCAGGAACTGTCATTAGTTCAGACTTCCCATGTTTATCACCGCGCGTCCATTCAGCACCTTGTGCATGTTCATCTGTATAATATCCATTTATTTTCTCTTTACCTTGAGCATCTTTTACAGGTTCACCTTCATCATCTTTTTCTACATCCGCAAAGATGAAATTGCCGTTCTTATCTCGTTCAACATATTTAGAATCCACTTGCTTAGAAGTTGCATCAAACGCTTGTGCATCATCAAATTGACCCGACTCTGACACCCAAACTTTAGCATCATTAAATTGATCTGTCGTATACCAATTAAAAGCCATTTCTGTTTTCGTATCACCATTAAAATTCGTAATAATACGATTCGGCTGATTTTTCTTAGGTACAGGCGCTACTTCCGGTTTCTGTGACATCACTTTAATATCCGAATGAGATTGTTGATTCACAACAGACGAATCAGATCCCGAACCACCAGCACCACTCGCCTCAACCGTACCAGTTGTAGAAATCCCTAATAATAACATCATACAAGCCGTACCACTAATGAATCTCTTTGCTATTGACTGATTATACATGTACACTTCCTCCTAATTAACCCTATAGTGATTTAAAAAGCAATCTATTAAGAAGTATATCAATCATATTTTAACCCTATGTAAAGATAGTATGAGTATTGTATGAATGTAATATGAAGAGAGATAGAATAATAAAATAACAAAAAAGAAGCTCGAGTTGAGCTTCTTTTTTGTATATTACTTTATTTTTTTAATAGTTCTTTTTTAAATGTTTCTGCTTGTTTCTCTACTGAGATTAAATCTCCGTAGATTGCTTCATTACTTGTATAGTAAATGACGTTATTGTTTTTCACTGCTTTGTTATTTTTCCATATTGTTGAATTTGTAAATTCATTATTTGGTTTTTTTCCGTCTTTTGTTGGTATAAATAAGTAGTCTCCTGAATAATCGTTAAATTTTTCTTGAGGTACTTTCATGAATTTTTCTTTTGGCATTGCTTTTTTAGCTTCTGGATCTTCTTTTAATTTGAAGCCATCGAATAGTGCGTCACTACCTCTACCGAATCTTGCGCCGAACTGATAAATATCTTTTGCTTGTACGTCCATAATTGAAGCTGTTTTATCTGCTCCGATATGCTTTTTAATTTCTTTACCGTCTTTTAAAAGTTTATCTGATAGTTCGTCTGCTTGTTTTTTAGCTTTTTCTTCTTTGTTCACTAATTTACCGTATTCGATATGCGTTTGTTTATAATCTGTGTCTTGTACTTTTAATGATACGGTTGGTGCTATTTTTGAAAGTTTATTATTATTTTTATTTTCTTTATACGTTACGATTAAATCTGGTTTAAGCTTTGCTGCCGCTTCAACATCTTCTGGATCTATTTTCTTAACGTCTTTCATATCTAAATATTTAGAATCTGGGAATACACTTGTGATCGCTACTGGTTCTACACCTAATTTTTTCAAGTTACCATAGTTAGCTGTCAGTAATAGAATACGCTTTGGATTTTTAGGGATTTTTACTTTATCTCCGCTTTCAGTCGTAAATGTTCGTTCTTTACTGTCACTTTTACTACTTGATGCTTCGTTCTTATTACCACATGCTGCTAACAATAACGCTAAACATAATACAAAACTTAATAATTTTTTCATTTCTACACCTCTTATTTTATTTTAAAATGATGGAATTAACGTATCTTCATGTTTTTCTTTTAGATATTTTTTAACTGCATCACTTTTCATAACTTTATGTAATTCTTTAATCTTTTCTGAGTCTTTATTATCTTCTCTTGCTACAAGTTGAATTGAGAATCGTGAATCAATATTTTTCTCTAAGAACAGCGCATCAGCTGGTTTTAATCCAATTTTAGAAATGTAAGTTGGATAGTTATAGACAAGTGATACATCTTTTTCACTGTACGTTTCTGCTAAGTTCAACAAGTCTACTTTCAACCATTTGAAATCTTTAGGATTTTCGACGATATCTTTCGTAGTTCCATTTACACCAACGCCGTCTTTCAATTTAATAAGACCTTGTTCTTCAAGAATCGCTAATGCTCTACCTTCATTTGAAATATCATTTGGTATTGCTACTTTTGTACCTTTTGGAATGTCATTGATGTCTTTATATTTTTTAGAATAAAAACCAACTTTTGCATCATAAATCGGTTGAATCGCTACTAAATTTGCTTTTCGTTCTGAGTTGTATTTTTCCATAAATGGTTTATGCTGTGCAAAGCTTGCATCCGCTTCTTTACTACTTACCATATCGTTATAAGCAACGTTGTCATTCACTTGGACAAGTTTAATTTCCCAGCCGTCCTTTTTAGCTTCTTTTGCTGCTTCTTTAACGACGTCTGTCATTGGTGGTGCTTGAGAAGCTACTTTAATGACTTTGTCTTCGTTATCTTTTTTATTCGCGCCACAGCCTGCGATGATAATGCTTAACATTAATAACATAACAAATAAACTTTTTTTCATTTCTACACTACTTTCTTTTATCTATTTTTCGAGCTATAAAGTTTCCTAACATTTGTATGATAAATACACTAATAATGATGATGATGATTGAGAAATACATGATTTCATTTTCATAACTTTGGTAACCGTATCTGATTGCGAAATCACCTATTCCACCACCGCCAACAATACCCATGACTGTTGAATAAGACACCATGCTTACTGTCGTCGTTGTATATGCCAATATAATGCCGCTACGTGATTCAACTAATATGAAATTCCAAATATATTTATATGTTGTCGCACCTAGAGATTCTGCCAAGACTTTAATATCACCAGGAATATCTAATAATACTTGCTCAACCAACCTTGAAAATATCGCGATACCTACAATACTTAAAGGGATAATCGATGGGTATGGACCGAACGCACTCCCTAAAATCATACGTGTAAGCGGGATTAAACTGATTACAAATAGTAAGTACGGGAACGAACGTATAAATGTAATTAAGAAATTAAATGACCAATAATAATTGATATTTAAAGCTTTAATACTCGGGTTTGATAAAAATAATGCGATGCCTAGAGGTAGTCCAACTAGCAAAGTGATGAGCATGGAATAACCTAACATGATGCACGTTTCTTGTAAGGACTGAATCAATTCTGGTAAGTAGTAATTTATCTTTTCTAAAAATATCATTCTTCTAAACTCTGCCTAACATTCTCTAAATAAGAATTCGTATTTCTTTCTACACTTACTACTTTATTATCCATAACCTCTAACAATTGACCGTCCTCCATAACACATACTTCTTCACATAATTGTTTAACAACGCTCAATTCATGCGTCACAAAAATAATCGTAATATTATATGCTTTATTCACTTTCTTCAACATCTTAATGATGATTTCCGTGTTATGTTCATCTAAACTACTTGTCGCCTCATCACACAATAAAATATCCGGGTTTCTCACGAGCGCTCTTGCTAATGCAACACGTTGTTTCTCTCCACCGGATAATTGTGCTGGATAATAATCCTTTTTATCATTTAACCCAACAAACCCTATTAATTCATCTACTTTTGCTTTATCTTGCTGATTAATAATTTTTAAAGGCAAAGCAATATTTTGCTGAACGTTAAGGTTATTCAATAAATTATAATTTTGAAATACCATGCCTATTTTTTCTTTATACTTCCTTACAACACGCTTTGATAACGCTTCTGTATCTTTCCCGTCAAAAACAATGCGCCCTTCTGTTGGTTGTTCTATTAAATTCAGTAATCTCAGTAACGTCGACTTTCCCGAACCACTTTTGCCGACAATACCTGTAACAGATCCTGGTTCTATCGTTAAAGAAAAATCTTTTAAAGCAAAATTGTCATTATATTTTTTTGAAACATTTTCTAATTTATACAACTTTATACTCCTGTAAAATTATTTTAATAAAGAAACCTATTTTCATTATCTAATAATTGAAATCGATAATCAATATCAATTAATACATTTAAGTATTCTTTCTTTCACAACAATGTAAAAAGTTGAGTCCTTTCAACCTTATCTAGTATGATAGACTTGTAATGAAGATATCTTTTCTAAAAGGAGCGAAAGTAAAATGAACGAAGCAGCAAAAACATTAGATGGTTGGTACAGCTTACATTTATTTTATGCAATTGATTGGGCAAGCTTAAAAACTGTACCTGAAGAAGACCGAAACACAATGATCAGCGAATTCAAGACTTTCCTTGAAGCGTTGGAAACAGTTCATAATAATAAAGAAGGTTCTCATGCTTTCTATAACATAACAGGCCAAAAAGCAGATTTAATGTTATGGTTCTTAAGACCAGACGTTAAACAATTAAACGCCTTAGAAAATGAATTTAACAAGTTAGATATCAGTGACTTCTTAATTCCAACATATTCATACGTATCAATCGTAGAACTTTCAAACTATCTTGCAGGTGACTCTAACGAAGATCCATACGAAAACCCACATGTAAAAGCAAGATTATATCCAGAAGTACCACGTTCAGAATACGTATGTTTCTACCCAATGGATAAAAGACGTGACGGCGAAGACAACTGGTATATGTTAGATATGGATCATAGACGTAGCTTAATGCGCTCACACGGTTTAATCGGACGTAGTTATGCAGGTAAAGTAAAACAATTTATTACAGGTTCAGTAGGACTAGACGATTACGAATGGGGCGTAACATTATTCAGTGATGACATGTTACAATTCAAGAAATTAATCTATGAAATGCGTTTCGACGAAGTATCAGCAAGATATGGTGACTTCGGAGCATTCTATGTAGGTAATATATTAAATATTGATGAATTAGATACATTCTTTAAATTGAAATAATATAGAAAGAGCCTGGAACTGAGTGAAGTTCCAGGCTCTTCATATTTTGAGTGCTATTGATGTTCATTTTCAGTCCGATAATTTATTTTATCGGACTGTAAATACCATTTTCGGGTCGATATTTATTTTTATCTGCCTGGAAATCTTGTTTTCGGGTCGATATTTATTTTTATCGGCCTGGAAATCTTGTTTTCGGGTCGATATTTTATTTTATCGGTACATATTCCGCATTTCTGGACCGGTAAATTTTTTTATCGGTCCAGAATATTAATTAAGGCTGGGACATAATATAATATCCCAGCCTCAATCTCATTGTCATCAATATATTTAACTAAATATATTGATGAATAATGTAACAATTGGTACGCCTAGTAAATCTATTAGGAAGGCGCCAACTACTGGGACTACTAAATACGCTTTTGGTGATGCACCGAATTTTTTAGTTATAACATCTAAGTTAGCCATGGCATTTGGTGTTGCGCCTAGTCCATGTCCGATAAATCCGCCTATCATAACTGCTGCATCATAATTTTTACCTAGTCCTCTAAACACGACAAATACTGAGAATAGTACGATAAATACAATTTGTACTAATACAATAATTGTTAACGGTAGCGCCAATTGATAAATTTCTGTTAATTTAATACTCATTAACGCGATTGATAAGAATAAACTTAATGAAACATCACTTACTTGGTTAGTAATTTTCATATCAATGATGTTTAAGTTTCCGTAATCAGAGATGTTTCTTATGATAACTGCTACAAACATTGCGCCAACATAAACCGGAATATTTATTCCAGTTAAATTCGTAAATCCATCTCCAATATATGTACCAATCGCCATACATACTGCAATAATTGTAAATTGAACAATAAATACTGTTGTAGGGTTCATTCTACTATGTAAGTTCTCGTTATATCCCACTTCGCTAAAATCTATACCTGTATCTTTAGCATCTCCAGGTTTCAAATCAAACTTTTTAATTAAATATCGAACCACAGGGCCACCTATTAATCCACCTGCAACAAGTCCTAATGTCGCTGCTGCAAGTGCCGCTGTTACCGCAGAGTCTACACCTAATGATTCTAATGTCTTACCGTATGCCGCTGCATTACCATGACCACCTTCCATGGACATTGATCCAGCAGTTAAGCCAAGTAGTGGTGGAATATTTAATACTTTAGATAATGAAACACCGATTACATTTTGACAAAATGCTAAAATTCCACAAAAAACAAAATATAAAATCAGTACTTTTCCACCAAGTTTCAATAATTTTAATGACGCACCTAAACCTATTGTTGTAAAGAATGCCAACATAAAGAAGTCCTGTAGAAAATCAGAATCTAATTTAATTGTAATGACATTTAATGATTGTAAAATAGCAACTACAATAGCAAATAACAAGCCACCTATTACTGGCGCAGGAATACATAGACGTCTCAATATAGAAACTTTATTTACAATACCCTCACCTAATAAAAGTAAGACACATGCTATAGCTAAAGTTGTGACAGCATCAAACTGTAACATCATCGTTCCCCCTAAAACCTTATATTTTTATCTAGAAATCGTTTTCAAACACTGATGAACATTATACCTATCTCAAGTACAGAATGCTACCTTCTATAAAACAAAAATCAAATATTTTTACAAAAAGCTTAGTATAAAAATGTTTTATTACAAAATATCACCAACAAAAAACCAGACTAACGTCTCTCGCTAGTCTGGTTTACTATCTATTTATTTTTTCACTTCTGTTTTGGCTTCTAAGTCTATCATTTCTTCTTTTGTCTTATCTAATACTAAATAGTTTAATTCATCGTTCGTCATTTTCTTAAGTGATGGGTATCTTATCATAAAGAATACAATACCAAGCACTAACCAAATGAACAACGCGATATAAGAAGGTAATGATAAACTTGCTGGTGATCCTGGGATAAGTAATAAACCTAAGAATATACCAGCGATAATTGCACCGATAATCGCAAATGTTTTGTATTTTGGATGATACATCATGCTTCGTTTATCGTATGAAAATAATTTGAATGCTGATAAACATGTTATGAAATAAGCGATTGAAACACCTGTTGATGACATATCTACAATCCAAGTTAATGCTGTTCTACCTAACCATGGTGCAGCGAGTGCCAATACTAAAATAAATATAATACTAATATACGGTGTATTATATTTTGGGTGTAACTTTTTAAAGACGCTTGGCATAACAGATGCTCTACCCATAGAGAATAACAATCTACTTGAACTCATAAAGAATCCGTTCAATCCTGTGAATATCCCCATCAATATTGCGACGATTAATACTGCTAAACCAACAAACGAGAATGCTTCTTGAACGACTGAACCTGTCACCCATAAATCTCCACCTACAGATGATGCATCTTTAAATAACCAACTTGTTAAAAGTATCATCATCACATAAGTAAGTGCTGAAGCAATCAAACTAAATACGATTAACTTGAACGTCTTACTTGGTGAGAAGTTAAATTCTTCTGCCGTTTGCGGAATATTATCAAAGCCTACATATGCCCATGGTGCAACTGCCAGAATTACAACGATTGAGGCAAGCCATCCCATGTCATTATTGACAACAGGCTTAAGATTTGAGAATGAAAAATCATGCGTGAAAAATGATCCTGCAAATAAAAGTATGACAACAACTGCTAATATCACACAGAATATATATTGCAGACTTCCTGAAAAACTAGAACCTTTTATACTAATCCAAGCAAATATTAACAATATAAGTGAAGATAGTATAATTTCAGTTATGTACACATCCCAACCTGCTACTGTATATAATTTACCTTGTTCTAAAAATCCCGGCATAATAAATTTAAAAAGCAAACTAAATGCAGAGGCGTTTAAAGCAACGATACAAATATATCCAAATGTTAAAAACCATGATGAGAAGAATGATACATATTTACCGAATCCTAAGTATCCGAATGCAAAAGCACCACCTGATACTGGGAACTTTTCAACTAATGCACCGTAACTAACGGCAATAACAATCATCAATAATGCCCCGATAAATATACCGATTGAAGCACCTAATGGTCCAGCCTGACTAATCCAGTCACCTGGTAGTATAAATGCACCCCAACCTATACTTGAGCCGTAAGCAATGGCCCATACAAATTTTTCTGATAAGTTCTGATCTAAATTTCCTCTTGATAAATCTTTCTTTTTCCTAGCCATACATGTTCCACCCTTATTTTTAAATTTCGTGAAACGTAATTAACCTTTAATTAAATTTTCCAAACAGCAATTACGAGTAATAACCAACTTGCTATAAACAATACGCCACCTATTGGTGTAATAGCGCCAAGTATTTTAATTTGTGTTACAGCAAGTATATATAATGAACCACTAAAGAATACTATACCAAATGTCATCAACCATCCAACTACGTTTAAACTAATAGATGTTGTGCCCATAATGATACCAATTAAAATTAAACCGAGTGCATGATACATTTGGTATGTTGTTGCTTTACCCCATATATCTAAGTATTTAGCCGATAATTTATTTTCTAAACCATGTGCGCCAAATGCACCTGCTGCTACAGCGATGATTGCATTAATTGCACCTATTATAATAAATAATTTCATTTGTTATCTCCCTTTCTTATTTAAAAATCAAATATTGAATCTCCGTTACCTATGCCATCATCTGTTGTTAATTGATTTTCTGCTTTATTTACAGATGGTTCGTTACGCACTTTACCACCCATTTTTCTAATTTCTTCATCTGAAATTTGTGGTTTTGCTTTTGGTGTTGGTTTAGGTGTTGAAGAAATATTTTGTTCTACTTTAATATCGTGCGTTAAATCGTCTTCTTTATCTACCAATCCACTTAACGTATGAATGGCGTGCATGTGGCGATTAAAGACTTCATTTGTTGAAGCATTGTCAGCAGCAACGAGTTCTTCTTCTATTGCAGCAATTAATTGTGATCTACTTATCATTAAATGTCACCTCCACACCAATTAATGGACTCTTTACCACTTGCAATAAGATATTCATTCGTCTTACTAAATGGTTTAGACCCAAAGAATCCTCTATAAGCCGATAATGGACTTGGATGTACAGATTGTATAATATGATGGCGTTCTGTATCAATAAGCTTGATCTTAGATTGTGCAGGTTTACCCCAAAGTATAAACACAACATCTTCTAATTCACTGGAAACATGTTTAATAATTTCATCAGTAAATATTTCCCAGCCAATATTTTTATGTGAATGTGCTTGATGTGCTTCTACTGTTAAGACGGTATTTAAAAGTAATACACCTTCCTTAGCCCAATCTTGCAAGTGAGGTGTCGTTCTCTTACAACCTATATCGTCTTCTAGTTCTTTATAAATATTTCTTAATGAAGGTGGGAATTTTGCGTCTGGTTGTACTGAAAAAGCTAAGCCATGCGCTTGATTCGGACCATGATAAGGATCTTGCCCGAGAATAACCACTTTCACATGATCTAAAGGTGTTAAATCAAATGCTTGATAAATATTTTCTCTATCAGGATAAATCGTCTTACTACTATATGCTTCTTCTAAAAATGACTCCATTTCAGAAAAATCATGTTCGGATTTTATTTTATGAAATATTTGTTGCCAATCCATATTATTCACCTCAATAAAAATGATAACATAGCACTCAAGAAAAGGTCATAACTATTTTTTACAATTAAAAAACGTGATATGATAAAATATATGAATTATTGGGAGGAATCATCAATGGCATTAAAAAAAGTCTTAACAATAGCAGGATCAGACACAAGTGCTGGAGCTGGAATGCAAGCAGATTTAAAGACATTCCAAGAGCATGACACATATGGAATGGTTGCATTAACAGCAGTCGTTACAATGGACCCACAAACATGGTCACACGACGTAACACCATTACCTCTTGATTTACTAGATAAACAATTAAACACAGCTATTTCAATCGGACCAGATGCAATTAAAACAGGTATGCTTGGTTCTGAAGAAATTATTAAACGTGCACGTCAAACATATGACGAAGCAGACGCTGAAATTTTCGTAGTTGACCCTGTAATGGTATGTAAAGGTGAAGACGAAGTACTTAACCCGGGAAATACTGATGCAATGATTAAAGAACTATTACCAAAAGCAACAGTCGTTACACCAAATTTATTTGAAGCTGGCCAACTTTCAGGTTTAGGTAAACTAAGCTCAATTGATGATATGAAAAAAGCAGCAGAAAAAATCCACGAACTTGGTGCACAATATGTTGTCATTAAAGGTGGAAAAGCTTTAGAATCAGATAAAGCTTATGACTTATATTATGACGGACAAAAGCACGTCCTATTATCAAC
This sequence comes from Mammaliicoccus sp. RAM2, assembly GCF_045897195.1. Taxonomy (NCBI): domain Bacteria; kingdom Bacillati; phylum Bacillota; class Bacilli; order Caryophanales; family Staphylococcaceae; genus Mammaliicoccus; species Mammaliicoccus sp. RAM2. The sequence continues at coordinate 164,464 of NZ_JBJNWI010000006.1, forward strand.
AGATAAATTCCAATCAAGTTATAACCACGGTGCAGGTTGTACATTCGCAGCTGCAACAACAGCTAACTTAGCAAACGGCGAATCACCAGAAGATGCAATCATACATGCAAAAGCATTCGTAGCATCAGCTATTAAAAACGGTTGGAAAATGAACGACTTCGTAGGTCCAGTAGATCACGGCGCTTCAAACCGTATCGAAAAAATAGAAGTATATACTGAAGAAGTATAATAAAAAGCTGTACGCGTGTGCGTACAGCTTCATAATGTCGACAACGTCTTAGACTTTGTTGGCATTTTTTTGTGGGAGTGATAGGGAAGTGGTACTATTTTGATGGCTCTTATAAACACTTCTGGCTAAACTTGTTCATAACGGGGGTGTTGTGAACACTTCTCGCCAAACTTGTTCATAACGAGGGCGTTGTGAACACTTCTCGCCAAACTTGTTCATAACGAGGGCGTTAATTACAAAAGTTAGCTGAAATGTTACTAAGGACGTCTATAGTTACAAAACTCAGCTGAAGTGTTACTAAGGATAGCCATATTTACAAAACTCGGTCGAAGTGTCACTATGGACCTCCTTAATTACAAAACGCGTCAGAACTGTAAATATGACACACAGTATTTGCACCTTCAGCCAAAACTGCTTTTAACAGCCCCACTATTTGCACTTCTCGCCAAAACTGCTAATAACGACAAGAGTCCACCACATGGGCTTCTCAAACCCAACACCCAAATATAAGCAAAAGCCGAGACAACATTTCGTGTCTCGGCTTCATTCAATACGATACGCACATGCGTACAGCTTTTCTATTATGATTTCATGATACTAAATTCTGCTGTGACTTTCGCCACTTCTTTACGGTTCTTAAATAATGTCATTTGATATTGATAAAATGCATTATCTCCCTCTTTAGTTTCATTTAAACATTCTAATTCTGCGATGTAATTTTCTAATGTCATAATACGTTCTGTCTGTTCAAACTCACTTTTAATTTGTTTAAGTTTTGTATCATTTCTCATAAATGGCTTAAAACTATTAAACTCTCGAAGTACGCTTAATAAATATTGAACTGGTACTTCTTCATAGTACTGATATCCCATTATATTACAATAATCTAAAACCGCTTCATCGTTAAATGAAATGCGCATTGTTTCCAATAATTCCACCCGCCATTTCTTGAGGCTAATCTCAGTTGTAATTGTACTTTAAAGAGTATCATCATTCAAGTGAATTTTTACTATGACTTATTACTCTAAATGTCGTCTTCTTCACTTAAATACGCATTATTATCTAGTATAACTTCCACATTAGGATGATTATACAAAACAGAGGCAGGTAAGTCTGTCGTAATGTCACCAGTTAGTAATCGTTTAATTGCTTCTGCTTTCTTCGGTCCATAAGCTAATAGTATAATACGTTTAGCTTTCATAATAGATTGAATACCCATAGAAATTGCTTGCTCTGGGACTTCTTCAATCGTTTCGAAGTATCTACTATTCGCTTCTATTGTAGACTCTGTTAAATCAACAATACTTGTCAAACTATCAAATGAAGTTCCTGGTTCATTGAAACCAATATGGCCATTTTCTCCAATACCTAGAATTTGAACATCTATTGGTCCTTCTTGATCTAATAATGCTTCATAACGTTTTGTTTCTGCTTCTAAATCTTCTGCCGAACCGTTTGGTAAATGTATACGTGATTCGTTCCAAGATGGTAAATGATTAAAGAGCACGTCATGCATATATGTGTAGTAACTTTCTGGATGATCATAATCGATACCAATATATTCATCTAAATTAAATGTCGTGATTTCACTCAAATCAATTTCATTAATTCTAATCAGATTCACAAGTTGTTCATATACACGAACCATCGTTCCACCAGTTGCTAATCCAAGTACACTTTTTTTATTTGAAATAATTTGCTTTAATAACTCATTCGCAACATAGTGACATGCTTCCTCTTTAGATCCTAAATTTATGATTTGCATAATTATCCCTCTATTTCTTTTATAAATCTTTTGGCTATTTCTAAAGGTCTCGTAATAGCTCCACCTACGACTGTACAATGTACACCTAATTCTGTTACACGTTTAAACATTTCAGGAGTAATAACGTTTCCTTCTGCGATTACTTTTGCGTTAACATTGTCTAATACATCTTTTAAAAATTGAAAATCATTTTCGTATAATACATGACCTTTTGTATATTCTGTGTAGCCTCTTAAAGTTGTACCAACATAGTCGAAACCTAATTTATCTGCCTGAATGGCTTCTTCTAAATCAGAGACATCTGCCATAATTTCAACATTTGGCGCTTTCTCTCTAATATATGATACAAGTTCTTCAAGTGATTCTTTTGGTCTTTCTTGTTTAGTCGCATCTAACGCAATGACTTCACAACCACTTTCAATTAATTCATCGACTTCTTTTGAAGTTGCTGTGATAAATACCTTTGAACCTTCATAATCACGTTTTACAATTCCGATTACAGGTAAATCAATTTCTTCTTTAATAGCGATAATATCTTCTTTAGTATTCGCTCTAATACCTTTAGCACCTGCTTGAGATGCAGCTAATGCCATCTTACTCATGATAAAAGATGAATGTAATGGTTCATCCGGTAAAGCCTGACATGACACGATTAATCCTTGTGGTAACATTTATAAAAACACTCCTTATTGATTTTCTAATGCTTCTTCTACTTCATTTTTTATAGTCGTAACATGCGGACCATAAATGATTTGAATACCCGTTCCTTTTTTAACGACCCCTCTAGATTCTGTCGTCTTAATGAGATCTTCGTTGAACAAATGTTCATCATTAATCGTTACACGTAATCTTGTTGCGCAACAATCAACTGTATCTATGTTTTCTTTTCCACCTAAACCTTTAATAATTGTTTCGGCACGTTCACTTGCTTCAACAGTTTGCACAGCTTCACTATCTTCACGTCCTGGTGTCTTAAAGTTAAATTTCGTAATTAAAAATCTAAATGTTACATAGTATAAGAAGAACCAAACTATACCGATAGGAATGACTAATAAATAGTTCGTCTTACTATTCCCTTGTAACACACCGAAGAGGATATAATCAATGAATCCGCCACTAAAGGTTTGACCGACAGTGATGTTAAATATGTCAGCCATCATAAATGCTAAACCATCAAATATTGCATGGATAACATATAATACTGGTGCTATGAATAAGAAACTAAATTCAAGTGGTTCTGTAATACCTGTTAAGAATGATGTTAATGCTGCAGAAAGCATTAAGCCCCCTACTACTTTTTTCTTCTCTGGTTTAGCTGTGTGGTAAATTGCTAAAGCTGCACCAAGCAACCCGAACATCATTGTAATAAAACGACCAGACATGTATCTAGAAATACCTGAATAATAATGTGTTAAATCTGCATCTCCTAATTGTGCAAAGAAGATATTTTGAGTCCCTTGAATGATTTTCCCGTTAATTTCCATCGTACCACCAAGTGCAGTTTGCCAGAATGGTAAGTAGAATATATGGTGTAAGCCAAATGGCCCAAGCATACGTAATATAAATCCATAAATAAACGTCCCGATAACACCCGTTTTATTAACAAGACCACCCGCATTGAATATCCAACCTTGAATCGTTGGCCAAACAAAGAACAAAATAACACCTAGTACGATTGACGCAATTGACGTTACAATCGGTACGAATCTCGATCCACCAAAGAATCCTAAGAACGGTGGCAATGTGATTTTGTTATATTTATTGTGTAGCATGGCAGTCATAATACCGACGATAATCCCACCGAATACACCTGTTTCGACAGTTTGAATACCTAGTACCATACCTTGTCCTGCTTTAGCTAACTCTTCTGGTGCTGCAACATTATCCGTAATCGTTAATAATGCGTTCATCGTCGCATTCATAATTAAGAATCCTAACATTGCTGCTAAACCTGCTGTACCTTTATCACTTCTTGCTAAGCCTATCGCAACCCCGATTGCGAATAATACTGGTAAATTCGCAAAAACGATATTCCCCGCTGATGACATTAAAATAAATATGTACTGTAATAAATCTACGTCTAAAATCGGATATGCTTTAATTGTGTTTGGATTACTTAAAGCACCCCCGATACCTAATAACAACCCTGCTGCAGGTAAAATTGCTATGGGTAACATAAATGATTTCCCGAATTGCTGTGCTTTATCAAAAATTTTACTCATTCGAACACCTACCTCCTTATTTACCCTAAATATAACACCATGAAAATTATAGTCAACTTTATTATTTGTTTTGAAAAATATTTTCAATTATAATGTTATTTATTCTATAAATTGAGGTGTCCTTCATGAATTTTGAAAATCGTATTCAACAATTTTCATACCTTTTCACAAAGTCTGATGAAAAGATTGCTAGATTTATACTCGATCATCCAGTTGGCGATCATTTTTCAACAATTACTTCATTAGCTTATGCAATTGGTGTATCAACTTCTAGCATTACAAGATTTAGTCATAAATTGAACTATCAACATTTTCAAGATATGAAGTTCAATATTCAACAAACTTATGAGAAGACGGATATTCAAAACGTTCCACTCATTAAAAGAATCCACGAATATCATCAAACGCTTATACAACAAACTGGTGAATTTATATCTAACGATAAAATTAATCAACTGATTGATATTTTAACTAATAGTCGTCAAACGCTTTTTGCAGGTTTAGGGAGTTCTGGTTTAACAGCAACTGAATTCTATTATCGAACGATGAGAATGGGCATAGCTGGAAGTTCTGTAACTGATGCGCATCAAATGAAAATTGGTGCTTCGCTATTAAATCAAAATGATGCGTTAATTGCTTTTTCTAATAGTGGCAAGACAGAAGAACTGATTAATGCTGCTAAAATTGCTAAATCTCAAGGGGCAACTGTTATTGCGATTACAAACTATGCTGGCAGTGAACTGACTGCTTATTCTGACATTGTCATCATGACGATTGATCAAACGAGAGTGAACGATAAACAATTCATTAACACACAAATTTCAGCACATTTCTTGATTGATGTTGTCAGTTATATGTTGTTAGAGCGAAAAGATAATATGAATCTTTATCAGCATACGAGAGACGTCATACTTCAAGACAATAAATCATAACTTGTGAGCAGAATGTATATAAATTTACTCAAGAATTTAGTAGAATAGTAAAGTATATACTATGAGGAGTGAAAGGCATGGAATTAATTCAAGTAGATCAAGTACAATCACTAATATCGGAATATGAAAATAAGCCAGTTTATCTCCATGTAGAAACAACAAATGGTGCTTATGCAAACCATTTTGATAGCAAAGTATTTAATGCTGGTACATTTTTAAGAAATATTCAAGTTACTTTTACACACGCACATTTAACGGGCGGTAATAAAGAACCTTATCGTGTTGGTTTAAAATTAGACAACAATGGTTGGGTTTATGTTCAAGGATTAACACATTATGAAGTAACTGAAAATAACGAACTATTAATAGCGGGACTAAATTATGAAGGACAACTTGCTGCAACTTTAGAAATTAGTAGCAATCCTTTCAAGGATTAAGAGGTGAATACAATGAATGACGAAAGACAAGTATTAGTTATTTTTCCACATCCAGACGACGAAGCATTTGGAACATCTGGTACATTAAGTAAGTTCGTGGACAATGGTACACCTGTAACTTACGCGTGTTTAACGTTAGGACAAATGGGCCGTAACCTAGGTAACCCACCTTTTGCTACACGTGAATCTTTACCATTTATAAGAGAACGTGAATTAGATGCAGCAGCTGAAGCGATTGGTATCACGGATTTAAGAAAAATGGGCTATAGAGATAAAACAATCGAATTTGAACCTAAAGATGAATTAGATAATATGGTAAAATCATTAATAGATGAACTTAACCCATCATTGATTATTTCATTCTATCCTGGTTATTCCGTTCACCCCGACCATGAAGCAACTGCAGAATCAGTTGTAAGAACAGTCAGTCGTATGGAAGCATCAGCAAGACCTAAATTACACCTTGTGGCATTTAGTAATGACACATACAGCGATTTAGGAGAACCGGATATTAATATAGACATTACTGGATACGAAGAACGCAAGATGAAAGTCCTTAAAGCTCATGCGTCTCAAACAGGTCCAATGTTACAAAACCTTGCTTCAAATACTCAAGAAGGTGAAGCGGCTAAAGATATGTGGATGAAGACAGAACATTTCTGGACATATCATATTGAATAGATAGTGGAGGCAATGTGAATGACACAATTAGATTTATCAACACGTGAAGCGCGCTGGAAATATTTCGGTTCAGTTGACCCTATTAAAGGTACGAAACCAACTGAAAAAGAAAAGATGCCTGATTTACAAAGCTCTAAGAAAGATTTCCTGTTCGAAATTGAACATGTTGGTATCAAGAACTTAATTTACCCTGTAAGAATTGATGATTTTCAAACAGTTGGAAACTTCGAATTTTCAACTAGTTTAAATCAAGACGAAAAAGGTATTAATATGAGCCGTATTATCGAAAGTGTTGAAAAACATTATGATAACGGTGTAAAACTAGATTTCGATCATCTAACAACATTATTAAATACACTACAAACTGCAATGATTCAAAATACTGCATCAGTAGATGTAACAGCAAAATGGTTCTTTAACCGCTTTAGCCCAGTTACAAACCAAAAGGCAGTCGGTCATGCAGATATTAGATATATCTTATCCGTTTCAGAAGATAAAATAACAAAGAAATCTTTAGGTATAGAAGTACCTGTAACAACGTTATGCCCATGTTCTAAAGAAATTAGTGAATACTCCGCTCATAATCAGCGTGGTATTATCACAGTCCTAATTGATTTAGATCCAGAAGTAAGCCTACCAGATAACTATAAAGATATTGTATTAGACGGTATGGAGGCTAACGCAAGTTCAATGTTATATCCAATCTTGAAACGAACTGACGAAAAAGCCGTAACAGAAAGAGCATATGAGAATCCAAGATTTGTAGAAGATTTAATTAGATTGGTAGCAGCTGATTTAGTAGAATTAGAATGGATTCAAGGATTTGAAATCGAATGCCGAAACGAAGAATCTATACATCAACACGATGCGTTCGCAAGATTAAAATATACTAAGTAATTTAAATAGAGAACGGACCGACGTAGAAAAGTCGGTCCGTTTTTTGGTTGTGGATGCGGGAGGGCTATTGGTTGATCTTCATGAAAGCAGTACAGTCATATTTATCTAATGACAGTAACTCATTCTTTTCATAAAAATTGATAGTTTTTTCTGATGTGTCCGTCATTAATACAACTTGTCTGACATGATTAAATCGTTCTTTAATCATATTTAAAAGCTTGCTACCTATTCCGTTACCTTGATAATCAGGATCTATAAGAATATCTTGTACATATGCAATTGAATGATCATCGCTTATAATTCTAGTCAATCCAACTAATTGATCATTATCCCATACAGTTACAAAGTAACAAGTATTTTTTAATAGCACCGTCATATCTTCATTATTCTTTACATATACATCCCAACCGACACTTAAATATAACTTTTGTAAATCCTCATTGTTAGGTATTCTCTTTATTGAATATTCCATGGTGATACCCCCTATTATTGCTTAATCATCAAGTTATCAAAAGTCCATATTATTATAATAAGGTAATTATACATTATTATGGTCGTTTGTGATGTTGTTATAAGTTGGTATTCCGTTTTCGGGTCGATATTTTATTTTATCGGTCCATATTTCCCGTTTCTGGATCGCTAATTTTTCTTATCGGTCCATATTTCTCGTTTCTGGACCGATAATTTTCCATATCGGTCCATATTCCTCACCCCAGCCCGATATTCCCACCATTCTCTATAAAGAAAAGAGCAACAGCCTAAGCTATTGCTCTCCTCTTATTATGAATTTACTTCTTCTGTTTCAATCCACGGGTTATTTTGTATTAATTTTGTGATTTGTTCTGTAAATAATTTAACGCGTAATTTAATATCATCTACATCTACATAATATGTGCCGTCTTCTGTTTTACCATAGTCTGCATCTTGTGTTGAGATTTGGACTGGCACTGCAATACCTAATAAGTTTCTCATAATAATACGTAAATGTGATAATGGTTCTGTACTGCGCATACCACCACTATTACATATTAAGCCTACAGGTTTCATTTTAAATTGATCCATCGTTAAATGATCTAATGCATTTTTCAGTATACCTGAATATGAACCGTGATAATTTGGTGTACCGATAATAATTGCATCGGCGTCTTCAGCTTTCTCACGTAATTCATTTACATTATCTTTAACGCGTTCGTCATTTAAATGCTTGCCTGATACATCTAGAAACGGTATTTGTTTATCATATAAATCAAACAATGTTACTTCCGCACCTTGTTCTTCTAAATTACCTCGAACAAATTGTGCTAGTGCATGTGTATGTGAATATTGTTTTGCGCTACCTACAATAAGTAATACTTTCAATGTTGTCACCTCAAAATTTTAATGATTATCATTACCGACCATTATAACATACAAAAAAACTATGAATTCAAATTTATAGGAAAATCATTCTTTTGGACGATGTTTTAGCGGTCATAATCTTTGAGTGCATGTATAATCGCTTTACCTACACCACTATGTTCATTAGTGTCTGTAACATAATCTGCTATCTCTTTAACTTCGGGTGCACCATTTTCCATGGCAACTGCATATCCTGCTTTTTCTAACATAGAAACGTCATTTAAATTATCACCAATTGCCATTACATCTGACATTGGAATGTTTAATTGATTTGCTATTTCTTCTAAAGCAATACCTTTTTGAGCATCTGAATGCGTAATTTCGATATTCCCTCTTGATGAAGAAGATACAGCTAAACTTTTTGATTCTGAAATTTCAGCTTTAGCTCTATCAATTTTAGTTAAGTCACTCGCGAAGGCCAATATTTTCAAAATGATTTCGCCTGGTCTATTTTCGATTTCATCGTAACTATCGACAGTTTTTAAAGTACCGTTGTCAATTCTACTTTGAATGTTGGCACGAATTTTTTTAACATCTGCTTTTTGACCTGCTTTTTCAGCGATATCAACGTATATTTCTAAATCTTTTTCTGGGTCTTCTGTATATATACCGAAGTTTGTATATACTTGATAATAAATATCTTCTTTATTTAAGACGCCTGTAATTTTATTGATTAATGGACGCGTTAATTTAGATGTATGAACGATGTTGAATTCTTCATCTCTTACTTCTGCACCATTTAAACAAATATATGGTAATGTTAAATCTGTTTTTTCAATTGGACTGTTTGCTTCATAAAATGCTCTACCCGTAGCTATAACGACAGTTATCCCTTTAGATTGTGCATACTTTATTGCTTCATAATTTTCATTAGAAACTTCATGTGCAGCGTTTAATAAAGTACCATCCATATCTGTTGCGATTAACTTAATCATGAAAGTAACCTCTTTTCTTTATATTCAACATAAATTTTAACAAATAACAGTAATAATCTCTATGAATCTGTATTATTCTGCTTAATTTGTTTTTTTAAACTCCTTTTTTCCTTAAAAAATGTTCGTAACATGTCACCACATTCTTGTTCGAGTATCCCTCTTTCAACTGTAGCTCGATGATTGAAGCGTGTATCTTCTATTAAATTCATTAAGCTACCACTACAACCGCCTTTTAAATCTGTCGCGCCGTATACGACATGAGGAATTCTACTCATAACAATAGCGCCTGAACACATAACACAAGGCTCTAACGTAGCATATAATGTTGTCTCTTCAAGACGCCATGAATTAAGGTACTTGGCCGCTTCTTGTATCGCAATCATTTCAGCGTGCGCTACAGGGCTTTGATCATGTTCTCTTAAATTATGTCCTCTGCCAATTACTTCATCTTTATAAACAATTATTGCGCCAATCGGTACTTCATCCATTGCCCAAGCTTTTTTTGCTTCTTCAATTGCAAGTTTCATATATTTTTCATGCACGCTACATTTCACTCCGTTTAATTTGTGATAGAATAAGTATGTCTATTTTAACATCTGGAGAGATATATATGAAAAAAACCTTTATCGCAATTGAAGGACCAATCGGCGTCGGGAAAAGCTCTTTAACGAAAAAGCTTGCTGAAGCGCTCCATTACACTGAAGAATTTGAAATTGTTGATGAGAATCCATATTTAAGTGATTTTTATGACGATATTTCTAAATGGAGCTTTCAAACCGAAATGTTCTTCTTGTGTCATCGTTACAAACAGTTAACCGATTTAGAAAATATTAACGGTATTGTGAGCGACTATCATATCTTTAAAAATAAGATTTTCGCTAAAAACACATTAAATTCTACTGAATTTGATAAATTTAGTAGAATTTATGATATCTTAACTGAAGATATTCGCATGCCTGACCAAATTATCTTTCTCGATGCATCCCTCGAAGTACTTCAACAACGAATTGCCCATCGAAATAGATCATACGAAACTCAAATTGAAAATGATTATTTAGCTCAACTTAAACGTGACTATAATCAATTTTATGAAGAAGTAAAAAATGAAATTGATGCGATTCAAATCGATACTTCTCATTTAGATTTCGTGAATAACACCGCAGATTATCAACAAGTCTTAAACTTATTACAACCTTTGATTGGAGAGATTATACATGACAAATAAAGTCATACCAAATGATGCTATCATCACAATTGCTGGTACTGTTGGTGTTGGAAAATCATCCTTAACACAAGCACTTAGCGAGCGACTAAACTTCAAGACTTCTTTTGAGAAAGTCGATAACAACCCTTATTTAGAAAAATTTTATCACGACTTTGAACGTTGGAGCTTTCATCTACAAATTTACTTTTTAGCAGAACGCTTTAAAGAACAAAAAAGAATGTTCGAATATGGTGGCGGATTTATTCAAGACCGTTCAATATATGAAGACGTTGATATATTTGCTAAAATGCACGAAGAACAAGGCACAATGACTGAAGAAGATTATGCGACGTATAGAGAATTATTTGAAGCAATGGTTATGACGCCTTACTTTCCTAAACCAGACGCATTAATCTATTTAGAATGTGACTATAATGACGTCATTCAACGTATCCAAAGACGTGGACGTCAAATGGAAATTGAAACAGATGAAGCATACTGGAAAAAATTATTCTCACGTTATGATAATTGGATTAATAGTTTTACAGAATGTCCAGTTGTACGTGTAAATATTAACGACTATGACTTATACGAAGATCCAGATTCCATTAACCATATTATAGATAAAATTGCGCATGTCATTGAGACACACCGTTCAATCGATACACGCGTAAAATAATAAAAAGGCCATAAACATGCTGTTATCAGCATATTTATGGCCTTTTAAAGTATTTTTATTTTAATTTTAGAGTAAACGCATTAATTGCTACAATCACTGTACTTAGAGACATTAATATTGCCCCAACTGTTGGTGATAATATAATACCAATTGAAGCTAAAATACCAGCGGCTAAAGGAACAGCAAGTATATTATATCCTGCTCCCCACCATAAATTCTGTATCATTTTTCTCATTGTATTTTTAGATAGAGAAAGAAAATTAATAATATCTAGTGGATTACTTTTAACTAATATTATATCACCAGATTCAATAGCGACATCTGTTCCAGCACCAATCGCTACCCCTATATCTGCTCTAATAAGACTAGGTGCATCATTAATTCCATCTCCAACCATCATAACTTTACGTCCTTTACTTTGATAATCTTGGATAATTTTTTCTTTATTTTCTGGCATCAACTGAGCATGTATGTGATTTATTCCTAATTCTTTAGCTACAGATTGTGCAACTTCATTATTATCCCCTGTCAACATGACAGGTATTATATTTTTGTTCACTAATTGCTTTACCATTTTTTTAGAACTTTCTTTAATTCTATCACCTTGCGCGATAATGCCAATAACGTCATTTTCATCAATTAAATAACTGATAGAATTGCCTTCTTTAGCTAATTTGATAAATAGTTCTTTATCATATTTATAATTGTATTTATCAAGATAAGTGACATTAGTTATTTTAAAATTTTTATTACCAATTTGACCTTCTAATCCGACTCCTGGAATATTATTAACATTAAATGCTTGAGGTAATTTTAAATCTTTACTGTTTGCAAACTCAGTAATACCTACAGCTAAAGGATGGTTAGATGAATTCTCTAAAGCAGCAAATAGGCTTAAAATTTCATTACCATTATAATGATCTACAAAACTTTCATAATGATTTACTGTAAAGACACCTTCAGTTAATGTACCAGTTTTATCCATCATCACATAATCTAGATTTTGAGCTATTTCTACAGCTTCTCTATTTTTGATAATAAGACCATTATGTGCTCCAATTGATGTTGATCGAGCAGTAACTAATGGTATAGCTAAACCAAGAGCATGAGGACAAGCTATAACTAAAACCGTAACTAATCTTTCTAAAGCGAAATCAATATCATTTCCTAAAATCATCCACACTATAAATGCTATTAAACCAACTGTTATTGCAAAATAGAATAAATAACCAGCAACTTTGTCAGATAACAACTCTGCTCTTGATTTGTCTTGTTGTGCTTGACTAACAAGGTTCATTACCTGAGAAAGGTACCCATCCTTTCCTGTAGCAGTTACTTTAATTTGTATTGTTCCAGAACCATTTATAGAACCACCAATTACTAAATCATCATTTGATTTTTGAACTTTTTTTGATTCACCTGTAACTAAAGATTCATCAACAGATGTTTCACCTTTAATAAGTACCCCATCGGTCGGTATACTCTCACCAGCTTTTACTTCAACGATATCTTCAATATTAATTTCAGATATTTTAACTTTTTGACGCTCACCATCACTAGTTATTTTAATTGCATTGTTAGGTAATAACTCTGCCATTTTTTTGAGTGCATTACCTGCATTACCTACTGCATTCATTTCAATCCAATGTCCTAGTAACATAATTAAAATAAGTGTTGCTAATTCCCAAAAGAAATCCATTGTATGCATTTCTGTATGCGTAAAATGATTTAAATAGAAAGCATACAAGCTATATACATATGCAACTGTAATCCCTAAAGCAACTAATGTCATCATTCCAGGTTTTTTGATTTTTATTTCATCTTTTGCTCCTGCTAAGAATGGTTGTCCACCATAAAAGAATAATATTGTTGCTAATATAAGAACAATCCAATCTGAACCAGTAAAAGTAAATTGAAAAGGTAACTCAAACCCCATCATAGGTGATAGAATTATAATCGGTATTGCAAAAATAAGAGATATAAAGAATTTTTGCTTAAAGTTACCATGATGATCATGACCTTCGTGACTATGATGTTCATTATGATTCATATGATTTTTATGTTCTTCATGACCTTTATGATTATGATGTTCATGGTGATTCATATGACTTTTCTTATTTGTATCCATTTAAAGAGCTCCTTTCTTTATACTATCCTTTATCTAATTCATCGCTAGTCATCCACTTATGATTTTTAACTTTTTTTCCATCTTCTGTAGATTTATAATCAACAACATATACATCAGTTTGATAAACTTTTTCAATTTTAGCTTTTGCGCCTTTCATCCCTGCCATATGATTAGCATTTAATTTGACGCTATCACCTTTTTTATAACCATTTTTAGGTGCTTTATCAACTTCCTCATTAACAACCCATTTATGGTTTTTAATTCGTTTATCACCATTTGTAGGCTCATAACTCACAACATAAGCATAGGTATCATATACGCCTTTAACAGTACCTTTAGCATTTTTCATACCCGGCATGTGATCACTTTTAATAGTTATATTGTCACCTTTTTTAAATTTACTACTTTTTGAAACATTCATACCTTTAGGAATTTTATTGTCTTCACTATCATGTGTCATATGTTCATTGTGTTCATTATTATCACCATTGGAACATGCTCCTAAAACAAGACTAGAAGATAACAAAATAAATCCGGCTTGTTTAATCATCCGTTCTCCCTCCAAATTCAGTATCTTGTATTTTTATAATTTTGTTTGAGTGCTAATGAATTTTAAATCATATTTTTACCTATATTTTTAATTGAAGGCACATCAATCGATGCGCCTTTTCTATTTACATTTTAACTTCATAACCTTGATTTTCGATTGCTTCTTTAAATCCATTAAAATTCACTTTATTTTCATCAAAATTTATTTCAACTTCTCCTTTAGATAAGTTCACTACTGAAGAATTAACACCATCTAATTCATTAAGCGCATTTTCTATAGATTGTTTACAATGTCCACAACTCATGCCATGTACTTTAATAAATTCTTTATACATTGATTTCACCTCCTTTTATTAATACCTCTATTTAAATATTATGAAAAATTTTCAGTTCATTATACCCTATGGGGGTATAAAATTTTTAAAAAAATAAAATCAAATACGATTCACTGTTATAATATACCCCCTATAGGTATATGTCAAATGTTATTACTCTTAAATTTTAAATGTTCTTTGTTAATCCTTTTTATACACGCGTAAAATAATAAAAAGGCCATAAACATGCTGTTATAAGCATATTTATGGCCTTTTATTTTATTTACTCCATTCCGCTTCTTGTGCGTAAAATTCATTAATATCTTGATAAATAAAGTCTGCATCTGATAAATCTTCTTTATTACCCGTACCACTCAGAACGCCAATAACTTTCTTGAAGTGAGCGTTCTTACCCATTTGTATGTCAGTTGGTGTATCACCTATAATCACAATTTCATCTGGTGATACGTTCCATTTTTCATAAAATTCTTCTACCATTTTAGGATTTGGCTTTTGATAACCGTTAATAGATGCTGTTATTTTTTCATCTATTAAATGACTTACACCTGCATCTTGAATAAATCGATTTGTCCCGTCGATATCATCACTTGTTATAATTGCGATTTGGTATGATTTCTCTTTAAATGCTTTTAATGTTTCTACCATTCCTTCTATAACGATGGTCTCTGGCTCGTACTCTTCGATTAAATCTTTGCTTAGTTGTACTGTCCAGTCTTCAATTTCTTTTGGATCAGCATTTTCTGCAAATTTTGCAAACACACGTACGATATCAGCTAATGTTCCTGATGCTAATATACCACTTGATAGAAATTGTCCATCTACATATCCTAACGCTTCTTGTAATGCTTGTTGTTGCTCTATATGATATTTCTCAACAAAGCGATTAATCATCACAAGTGATATCTCAGACCATGTTTCATCAAACTTAAGCAATGTCCCATCTTTATCAAATAATAACCATTTAATCATCACTTTACTCCTTTAAAAAAGAGTCTGCTACAGATACTGTCTCAGACTCTCTTCTTATTATTGAATTTATTTACACAATTTCAATGTGGCTTTCTTGTCCTACGACAACTCTCCAACCGTATTTATCTTCTTTCTTACCTGTTTGGATTGCTGTATATTCATCAAATAACGTTTGAGTAACGGGACCGATTTCATTATTATTAATTGTTATTTCAGCTTCTTCGTATTTTAGGAATCCTACTGGAGAAATAACTGCTGCAGTTCCTGTCCCGAAAATTTCTGTTAAACGACCGTCATGATGGGCATTTATAATATCATCAATAGATAATCGTTTCTCTTCAGTTTCATAACCTAACTCTCGAGCAAGTTCGAGAACTGTTTTACGCGTAATACCTGGTAAAATACTACCATTCAACTCAGGTGTTACAACTTTGCCATCGATGACGAAGAATATATTCATACTTCCGACTTCTTCGATGTATTTTTGTTCAACGCCGTCTAACCATAATACTTGATCAAATCCAAGTTCATTAGCACGTGTTTGCGCGATTAAACTTGCTGCGTAGTTACCACCACATTTAGCAAATCCAACGCCACCTCTTACAGCACGTACATATTCATCTTCAACATATATACTTGTTGGTTTCATTTGATCATCACCGTAATAAGCGCCTACTGGAGAAAGTATTACTAAAAATTCGTAGTCCGTAGAAGAACGCACACCTAAGTATGGTTCAGTTGCATATACAAATGGTCTAACATATAAGGATTGTCCTTCTCCACTTGGGATCCAATCGCGCTCTAAATCAATAAGTTGTAATAAGCCGTTCAACACTTTTTCTTCATCGATTTGAGGCATTTCAAGTCTTTTTAAAGATAAATTAATTCGCTTGAAATTTTGGTCAGGTCTGAATAACGTAACTTCATCACCATCTTTATATGCTTTCATTCCTTCGAACACTGTTTGTCCATAATGAAGACCTTGTGCACTTGGTGACAACGTAATCGGCCCATATGGAATTATTTTAGGCTCTGACCAGCCTTCACCCTGTTTATATGACATAGATAGCATATAATCAGTAAAGATTTCGCCAAAGACCAAATTTGAAAAATCCGGTTTCTCTTTAAGCTGTTCACGCTTTTCTACGTAAAATGTTTCTGTCATAATGATTCCTCCTAGGCTAATTAATAATTAATGTTATCAAGTATATCAGTCATAGAGGCGTTATTCAATGAATTTTTGGAAAATTTAAAAAATATACACAATAAAATTACTGTTTAGCTAAATTATCTTTTTCTTCAATGGCTTTAAGCATTAATGATGTCATTTTTTCTAAATCATAAGCTGGTGAGAAATCCCACTCTTCTTTAGCACAAGTTGAATCAATTGAATTTGGCCAGCTATCAGCAATTGCTTGTCTTTCTGGATCCACATCATAACCTAATTCGAAATCAGGCATATGTTTTTGGATAGCAGCTTTAATCGTCTCAGGATCAACACTCATTGCGCTCACATTGTATGCATTACGGTTAATTAATCGTGAACTATCCGCTTCCATCAATTTAATAATTGCATCAATAGCATCATCCATGAACATCATATCCATAAATGTACCTTTATCTATATAGCTATCGTATCTTCCTTCTCTGATAGCTTTGAAATAAATTTCCACTGCATAATCAGTTGTACCGCCACCTGGTTCTTTAACGTAAGAGATTAACCCAGGAAATCTCATACTTCTAGTATCTACGCCAAATTTCGTGTAGTAATAGTCACATAATAATTCCCCAGCTACTTTATTTACACCATACATTGAAGTTGGTCTTTGAATTGTAACTTGAGGTGTCATATCTTTAGGTGTATTTGGTCCAAACGCACCGATTGAACTTGGTGTGAAGAATTGCATATCGAATTCACGTGCTATTTCAAGTGCATTTACTAATCCACCCATATTTAAATTCCAAGCGAATAGTGGATTCTTTTCAGCAGTTGCTGAAAGTAATGCCGCCATATGCATTAAAGTATCTGCATTGAAGTTTTTAACTAATTCATGAAATCTTTCTTGATCTGTAACATCTAAAATTTCAAATGGTCCATTATTAATTTCGCTGTCACTTTCTGGTTCTCTAATATCAGTCGCTAATACATTTTCATTACCATATTTATTTCTTAGCTTTATAACTAATTCTGTCCCTATTTGTCCTAACGCCCCAGTGATTATTATCTTTTTCATTTTAAATCCTCCTGTATTGTTGAAATGTTCATTTGTACGCTCAAGAAATACAAAAACGCTTTCTTCAATGATATTTTACTATATTTTTACCGTTTTGTATACTTCAGAAGTACATACTATGGATAAATAAAGTTACCTTATACAAAAAACAATCGTATTGTAATACATAAGTCGAGAATAAAATGTTAGTTTCGGTACATTTCGTTACAAAAGTATGGAGATTTGTTACTAACGGCATCCTTAATTACAAAATTACCAAGTTCTGTTACTAACGGCACCTTTAATTACAAAACCCGCAAGTTCTGTTACAAACTGTCGCCTCAATCGTTATAAATTAAAAGCGCATGGGACGTATTCATTTGTCCCATGCGCTTGATGAAATATTAATTATAGTAATCCTAATTCTTTACCGATTTTTTCATAAATATCAATTGCTTGATCTAGTTGCTCTTTAGTATGAGCGGCTGTTGGCATATTTCTTACACGGCCAGTGCCTCTTGGAACTGTTGGGAATACGATTGCTTTCGCATACACACCTTCGTCCATTAATCTCTTACTAAATGTTTGAGCTTTTTTCTCTTCACCGATAATTACAGGTGTAATTGGTGTTTCTGAATGACCGATATCAAAGCCTTTTGCTTTTAAGCCTTCTTTTAAGTAATTAGCATTATCCCATAATTTATCATGTAATTCTGTAGAAGCCATTAATTTTTTCACTGATTCTGTAATAGCTTTAGTATCTCCAGGTGCTAATGAAGTTGAGAATAAGAATGGTCTTGAAGCAACTTTTAACCAGTCTATTAAATCTTTAGTACCAGCTACATAACCACCTACAACACCAATTGCTTTTGAAAGTGTTCCGATTTGGAAATCAATTTTGTCTTGAAGTCCGAAATGTTTAACTGTTCCTGCACCTTTACCCATTACACCAGAACCATGCGCGTCATCAACATATGTGATTAAACCAAATTCTTCAGCAATTTCTACAATTTCAGGTAATTTCGCTACGTCTCCATCCATTGAGAATACGCCATCTGTAATGTACATAACTTTATTATATTGACCTGATTCAACCGCTTCTTTAGCTTTCGCTCTTAAATCATCCATATCTGAATGATTAACACGAATAATTTTCGCTTTAGATAAACGACAACCATCAATAATTGAAGCATGGTTTAATTCATCAGATAAGATTGCATCATTTTTATTCATAACAGCTGAGATGGCAGCCATGTTACAGTTAAAGCCTGATTGATATGCGATTGCACTTTCAGTACCTTTGAACTGAGCTAAAGTTTCTTCAAGTTCTCTATGCAAGTCTAACGTACCATTAATTGTACGTACTGCCCCCGCACCTACACCGTGAGAATCAATTGCACCTTTAGCAGCTTTTATTAAATCTTCATCTGTTGCTAATCCAAGATAGTTATTTGAAGATAAGTTAATGTAACTTTTACCTCCAATAGTGATCTCAGCACCATTTGCACCTTCAACGACATCAATCTCGTTATATAGGCCATTGTCTTTTAATTCATTTAGATTTGTTTGTAAGAATGAATCTAATGTTTGTACCATTTAAACCTTCTCCTTTAGCACTTTTTCTCAATCATAACACATCAAAATCAAAGAATTAAGCGTTATCATCTCAAATTGAATTGTTTAAATTTTCTATAAATTTTGCTACAATTATCATATTATATTTTTAAAGAACTGAAAGAAGGTTTATTAATGGTTAATTGGAAAGAAGAAGTAGATAAAAAATTCGATCGACTTGTAGACATCAGAAGACATATGCACAAAAATCCTGAACTATCCTATCATGAGGAGAAAACTCATGATTTTATTTTATCTGAATTAAAGAAATTAGATAAATTAGAGATTAAAGCGCCAGTCGGGGAACGTGGCATTGTCGCTAAATTAAAAGGGAACGAACCTGGTCAAACGATTGCATTTCGCGCAGATTTTGATGCTTTACCTATTCAAGATGAAAAAGACGTACCTTATAAATCGACTGTGGATGGTGTTATGCATGCATGTGGTCATGACGGTCATACCGCTACACTCTTAACATTCTGTGAAATACTGCATGAACATCAACATTTGCTTAAAGGGAATGTTGTTTTTATTTTTCAATATGCAGAAGAATTAAGTCCTGGCGGTGCTAGCCCAATGGTTGATGATGGTGCATTAGAAGGTGTCGATAAAGTTTATGGAAACCATTTTTGGAGCGGTCATGAAACATCTTCAATTAAGACACGTCCTAATGAAATGATGGCATCACCTGACTACTTTGAAGTAACCATTCAAGGTAAAGGTGGTCACGGCGCTAAACCTCATACATCAATCGATCCAATTGTAATCGTTGCAGAATATATTTCTAGCATCCAAAAAATTATTTCTCGAAATATAGATCCAATTAACAGAGGAGTTATTACAGTTGGGAAAGTAGATGCGGGTACTGCTTTTAATGTTATAAGTGATACAGCTACTTTAGCGGGTACAGTTAGAACGTTTAAACCAGAAGTTAAAGACACAATAGAAGCTGAGCTTGAACGTATTTTAAAAGGGATTTGTTTAGCAAATAACGCGACTTATAACTTTGAATACCGTAGAGGTTATCCTACAGTCGTCAACCACAAAGAACAATATGAAGTGGTTAAAGAAGCTGCTGAGCGCTTAGATTTAACTTATGAAGACATCCCTCCTATGATGATTGGTGAAGATTTCTCATACTACTTACTTAATCGTCCAGGTTGTTTCTTCCTAACAGGTAGCGGTAATGAAGATAAAGGCTCAACTGCCCCTCATCATCATCCTATGTTTGATTTAGACGAAGAAGCGATGAAGACGACGACACAAATGTTTATTCAAGTACTTGAGATAGAAGGTGTTCTATAAGAATGAAAAATATTTTATTACAAAAAGTTGAAGACTATTATGATGAAATGATTGAAATCAGAAGATATTTACATATGAATCCGGAATTATCTTTTGAAGAAGTGAAGACACCTGCTTATATTGCACATTACTTAAGAGAATTAGGTATTGACGTTCGTGAAGGAGTCGGTGGACGTGGTGTTGTAGGTACATTAAATAAAGATAAAGAAGGTCCTACATTAGCGATTAGAGCTGATTTTGATGCATTACCTATCCAAGATGAAAAGGAAGTACCTTACAAGTCAACTGTTGATGGCGTCATGCATGCTTGTGGTCACGATGCCCATACGGCTGTATTGCTAATGACTGCGAAAATTTTATCCGAACATAAAGATGAAATTAATGGCCGTGTCGTCTTTATTCATCAACATGCTGAAGAAGTCGATCCTGGTGGTGCCATTCAAATGATTGCTGATGGGTGTTTAACAGGTGTTGATGCGATTATCGGACAACATGTATCTAGTCATTTAGATGTTGGTAAAATCGGCTATAAATACGGTACAACGACAGGTATCCCAGATGATTTTTGGATTACTTTGAAAGGTAGAGGTGGACATGCTGCACATCCTGATCAATTGATTGATCCACTCGCTGCAGGTATACAATTATGTAACGATTTACAATACATTGTTTCACGTAAAACAAGTGCACTTTCTCCTGCCGTTCTATCCATTACAATGTTTAATGCTGGAGAAACGAATAACGTCATACCAGATACATGTAAAATTGGTGGGACGATTAGGACTTTCGACTCGGACACACAGACAAGTGTCATAGAAGGCCTTAAGAAAGTATTAGAAGGCATTGCGACTTCTACTGATGTTACTTACGACTTGAAATATAGTAAAGGGTATCCTCCTGTAATTAACACGGAACGGGAAACTGATCTTATATTAGAAGCAACTAAAGAGATTGATAGCGTTGAAGAACTCGTAGAATTAGAAGCAAGTTTGGGTGGAGAAGATTTTTCTTATTATCAACAGCGTGTTCCTGGTGCATTTTTCTATACAGGCACGAGAAACGAACATTTCAAAGCTGACTTCCCTCATCATCATCCTAAGTTTGATATTGATGAGCAAGGCTTAATAAACGCTGTACGTATCTTCTTACTCACAACATTTAAGTTTATGGAAAGGAATGATATTCATGACATTAACGACTGAAGTTAATCAATATATGGATGAATTAATAGAAATTAGAAGACATTTACATCAACATCCCGAACTTTCTTTTCAAGAAGAAAATACAAAGAAATACATTGCTGATTATCTTGAAAACCTTGGAATCGAAGTTAAAAGAGATGTCGGTGGTAACGGCTTATTAGGTTATATAAACGGTGGACATGAAGGACCAACGATTGCATTAAGAGCTGATTTTGATGCATTACCTATTCAAGACGAGAAAGATGTACCTTATAAATCTAAGGTCGATGGTGTGATGCATGCTTGTGGTCATGATGCGCATACGGCAAGTTTACTCATCACTGCAAAAATACTTAAAAAGCACGAGCAAGATATTCATGGTAATGTCGTATTAATCCATCAACATGCTGAAGAGTCACTTCCTGGTGGCGCTAAAGCGATGGTAGAAGCCGGTGCACTTGATGGTGTGGATTATGTCTTCGGAACACATACAGCAAGTCATATTGACGCAAATAAAGTTGGATTTTGTTCTGGACCAGCGTATGCTGCAGCTGATTCATTTGAAATTGATATACAAGGATTAGGTGGACATGGTGCTATGCCACAACTAGCTAAAGATCCTATCGTTGCTGCATCTTCATTGATTGTCCAAGCACAAAGTATCGTTTCAAGAACAGTTGATCCTTTAGAATCGGCTGTCGTAACGTTCGGCACATTTAAAGGTGGTAATGCGTTCAATGTTATCGCGGATAAAGTTCAATTATCTGGAACAATTAGAACATATTTACCATACGTTAAAGATCAAATTAAAGAACGTTTGAACGGCATATTAAACGGTATCGAATCAAGCTATGGTGTTAAATGCCATTTGAAATATCACGACGGTTATCCGCCTGTAGTTAATCATGAGAAAGAAACAGAATGGGCTAAAAAACTTGCATCAGAAATTGATTCAGTTACTGAAGCATTCGATTTCCCTCCTTCTTTAGGTGGCGAAGATGTTGGTTATTTCTTACAACATGTTCCAGGAACATATTTCTTTACTGGTGTAGGTAATGAAGTACTTAAAGCGACTTATCCGCATCACCATCCAAAATTCGATTTAGATGAACAAGCATTACAAAATAGCGTCAAATTATTCTTATCTATTATTGAACATAGTGATGAATTAGAAAAATAAGCCATAAAAAAAGCCGAGACAACTTAATGTCTCGGCTTTAAATTTGTTTAATCAAGTTTGTTCAATATCGAATTAAGCTTCGATGATTGTAACAACGCCTGATCCAACTGTACGTCCACCTTCACGGATTGAGAAACGAGTACCGTCTTCAATAGCGATTGGTGAAATTAATTCAACGTCCATTTCAACGTTGTCGCCAGGCATAACCATTTCAGTACCTTCTGGTAAGTTAACTACACCAGTTACGTCAGTAGTACGGAAATAGAATTGTGGGCGGTAGTTTGTGAAGAATGGAGTATGACGTCCACCTTCGTCTTTAGATAATACATAAACTTCAGCTTTGAATTTAGTGTGAGGTGTGATTGAACCTGGTTTAGCTAATACTTGACCACGGTTAACGTCTTCACGAGCAACACCACGTAATAATGCACCGATGTTATCTCCAGCTTCAGCGAAGTCTAATAATTTACGGAACATTTCAACACCAGTTACAGTTGTTTTAGAAGATTCTTCAGTTAAACCGATGATTTCAACTTCTTCACCAACAGTGATTTGACCACGTTCAACACGGCCTGTAGCAACAGTACCACGACCAGTGATTGAGAATACGTCCTCAACTGGCATCATGAATGGTTTGTCAGAGTCACGTTCTGGAGTTGGGATGAATGTATCAACAGCATCCATTAATTCCATGATTTTGTCTTCGTAAGCTTCGTCGCCTTCTAATGCTTTTAATGCTGAACCAGCAATTACAGGAACGTCGTCGCCTGGGAAGTCATATTCAGATAATAAGTCACGAACTTCCATTTCAACTAATTCTAATAATTCTTCATCGTCAACCATGTCAACTTTGTTTAAGAATACTACTAATGCAGGAACACCTACGTTACGTGATAAAAGAATGTGCTCACGAGTTTGAGGCATTGGACCGTCAGCAGCAGATACTACTAAGATACCGCCGTCCATTTGAGCAGCACCAGTGATCATGTTTTTAACATAGTCAGCGTGTCCTGGGCAGTCAACGTGCGCATAGTGACGTTTTTCAGTTTCGTATTCGATATGTGAAGTATTGATTGTAATACCACGTTCTTTTTCTTCTGGAGCGTTATCGATTTGGTCGTAAGAACGAGCTTCTCCGTCACCAGAACGTTTTGCTAATACAGTTGCGATAGCAGCTGTTAAAGTAGTTTTACCATGGTCAACGTGACCGATAGTACCAATATTGGCATGTGTTTTTGAGCGATCAAATTTTTCTTTAGCCATTATGAAATCTCTCCTATTCATATTAAAAATTATTTTTTATTTAAGCCTCATGATGGTTACTCACCATCATGAGGATAACCTATAGTTAATTTATAAATCATTTTGATGAAAAAATCAATTTATTAAAGCGAATGTATTATTCACCTTTATTTTTCTTGATAATTTCTTCAGAAATTGATTTAGGAACTTCTTCGTAGTGGTCAAATACCATAGTATAAGTACCACGACCTTGAGTGTTAGAACGTAAGTTTGTAGCGTAACCGAACATTTCTGAAAGTGGAACAAATGCACGAACAACTTGAGCGTTACCGCGTGCTTCCATACCTTCAACACGTCCACGACGACTTGTTACGTCACCCATGATGTCTCCCATGTATTCTTCAGGCATAACGATTTCAACTTTCATCATTGGCTCTAAGATTACAGGGTTACATTTTTTAGCTGCTTCTTTAAGTGCTAATGATGCAGCAACTTTGAAGGCCATTTCAGATGAATCTACATCATGATATGAACCATCATATAGTTTAGCTTTAACATCAACTAATGGATATCCAGCTAATACACCGTTTTCCATAGCATCTTTAAGACCAGCTTCAACTGATGGAATGTATTCACGAGGAACTACACCACCGACGATAGCGTTTTCGAATTCGAAGCCGCCACCTTGTTCGTTAGGTGTGAATTCAATATGAACATCACCATATTGTCCACGTCCACCTGATTGACGAGAGAATTTACCTTGAACTTGTGCAGATTCTTTGAACGTTTCACGGTAAGATACCATTGGAGCACCAACAGTACATTCTACTTTAAATTCACGTTTCATACGGTCTACTAAAATATCAAGATGTAATTCACCCATACCACCGATGATAACTTGTCCAGTTTCATGGTCAGTGTGTGCATGGAATGTTGGATCTTCTTCTTGTAATTTAACTAATGCGTTAGTCATTTTATCTTGGTCAGCTTTTGATTTAGGCTCAACAGATAAGTGAATAACTGGCTCTGGGAATTCCATTGATTCTAAGATAATGTTATCTTTTTCATCACATAAAGTATCACCAGTAGCAGTGTCTTTAAGACCAACAGCACCTGCAATGTCACCAGAATATACAGTTGAAATCTCTTCACGAGAGTTAGCGTGCATTTGTAGGATACGACCTACACGTTCACGTTTACCTTTAGTAGAGTTTTTAACGTATGAACCAGATTCCATTGTACCAGAATAAACACGGAAGAATGTTAATTTACCTACGAATGGGTCAGTCATAACTTTAAACGCTAATGCAGCGAATGGCGCTGAGTCATCAGGTCTAGCAATTACTTCTTCATCTTCGTTATCAACTCTATGTCCGATAATAGGTTTAACATCTAATGGTGATGGTAAGTAGTCAATAACAGCGTTCAACATTAATTGAACACCTTTGTTTTTGAATGCTGTACCACATAATACTGGGTAGAATTCAACGTCACAAGTAGCTTGACGGATAGCCGCTTTAAGCTCATCAATTGTGATTTCTTCTCCACCTAAGTATTTTTCCATTAAATCGTCGTTTGATTCAGCAACAGCTTCAATTAAAGCTTCACGAGCATCTTCAGCTTGTTGCTTATGAGATTCTGGAATCTCAATTTCATCAATTTCAGTACCTAAGTCATTAGTGTATTGGAAACATTTCATTTCTACTAAATCAATAATAGCGTTGAAATCGTCTTCCGCACCAATTGGTAACTGAATTGGGTGAGCATTTGCTTGTAAACGCTCATGTAGTGTACCAACTGAATATTCAAAGTTAGCACCCATTTTGTCCATTTTATTAATGAATACAATACGAGGTACTCCGTAAGTTGTAGCTTGACGCCAAACTGTTTCAGTTTGAGGTTCAACACCTGATTGCGCATCAAGAACAGTTACAGCACCATCAAGTACACGTAATGAACGTTCAACTTCAACTGTGAAGTCTACGTGTCCTGGTGTATCGATGATGTTTACACGGTGACCATCCCATTGTGCAGTAGTCGCAGCAGAAGTGATTGTAATACCACGCTCTTGCTCTTGTTCCATCCAGTCCATTTGTGAAGCACCTTCATGTGTTTCACCAATTTTATGGATACGGCCTGTGTAATAAAGAATACGTTCAGTAGTAGTAGTTTTACCAGCATCGATGTGAGCCATGATACCGATATTACGAGTGTTTTTCAAAGAAAAATCTCTTGCCATAGTATTCTTACTCCTTCCAAAACATTGGATATTTGGTTGTTGTTTATATAGATACTTTGATACCCTAAGTGTTTAAAAAACTATAGATGACCTATAAATAAGCCTCTTTATAATTTTAACGCTTAGGGTTCTAAGTTCTATCTTACCAACGGTAATGAGCAAACGCTTTGTTAGCTTCTGCCATTTTGTGAGTGTCTTCACGTTTCTTAACAGCACCACCAGTGTTATTGGCAGCATCTAAGATTTCATTAGCTAAACGCTCTTCCATAGTTTTTTCACCACGAAGACGCGCGTAGTTAACTAACCAACGTAAACCTAAAGTAGTACGACGTTCTGGACGTACTTCTACAGGTACTTGATAGTTTGAACCACCTACACGGCGAGCTTTAACTTCAAGTACAGGCATGATGTTGTTGATAGCTTCATCGAATACTTCCATAGCATCTTTACCTGAACGTTCTTGAACAAGTTCGAATGCAGAATAAAGAATTCTTTGAGCAGTACCACGTTTACCATCAAGCATGATTTTGTTGATTAATTTTGTTACTAATTTAGAGTTGTGAATTGGATCTGGTAAAACATCTCTTTTTGCAACTGGACCTTTACGAGGCATAATCGTAATCCTCCTTCCTCATTATAAAGTTTAATTGATTTATCGTCATTTAAAAAACTGTTATTTACAGAAATTTAATGTCAAATTATTTTTTAGCAGCTTTAGGTTTTTTAGCACCATAAAGTGAACGGCTTTGCATACGACCGTCAACACCAGAAGTGTCTAAAGCACCACGTACGATATGGTAACGCACACCAGGTAAGTCTTTTACACGTCCACCACGAATAAGTACAACACTGTGTTCTTGTAAGTTGTGGCCAATACCAGGGATATACGCGTTTACTTCGATGTTGTTTGATAAACGAACACGAGCATATTTACGTAACGCTGAGTTAGGTTTTTTAGGTGTCATAGTTCCTACACGAGTACATACACCACGTTTTTGAGGAGAGTATACAGTAGTCATTTTTTTCTTCATGCTATTGTAACCTCTGTTTAATGCTGGTGCAGTTGATTTTTGTGATTTACTAGTACGAGGTTTACGTACTAATTGGTTAATAGTAGGCATCTTTAATGTCCTCCTCTCTTCATTTCTTAATTCCACACATCCAGGTGGTTCATTTTAAGTCAAATAAAAATAGTAAGCACAGCTTACACATTTATTTAAGCAATGCAACAACTGTCGCATTAACTTCTATTCCATAGCGTGATCCAAGTTCTTGTCGACTAGGACTATAACTTATCGGAACGCCTGTCTCAAATGCTATTGTTAACACTTTCGACAAAATATGAATATTGACATCTTGAGCAATGATTACTTGACGTACATCATGCTTCAATAATGCTTTAGTGGTCTGTTTTAAACCAATGACATAACTGTCTTGATTTAAGCTTAAGGCTTTTTCATTAGACATTTCATATCCTCCAAAGCGTCTGCTTTCATCAACCTTAACAATAATAACATTGCACAGTTATAAAGTCAATCATTTTTAAGGTGTTTTTATAATAAAATACAAGCTGTTCTAGGAACCTAGAACAGCCCATATATATTAGTCAGTCACAACTTGTTCTTCAGGTACTACTTCTTTTTCAACTTTTTCAAAGTCAACACCAGTATATCTTCTCATGCCTGTTCCGGCAGGGATCAATTTACCGATGATAACATTTTCTTTAAGTCCAAGTAAGTCATCACGCTTACCTTTAATAGCAGCATCTGTAAGTACTCTTGTTGTTTCTTGGAATGAAGCAGCTGATAAGAAACTTTCAGTCTCAAGAGATGCTTTCGTAATACCAAGTAATACAGGTTTAGCAGTTGCTGGACGTTTACGCGTCGCAAATACTTCTCTGTTTGCATCAGTAAATGTATGAATATCAACTAATGCACCTGGTAATAATTTAGTATCTCCTGCTTCAATAATTCTTACTTTACGAAGCATTTGTCTAACCATAACTTCAACGTGTTTATCTGAAATTTCAACACCTTGCATACGGTAAACTTTTTGTACTTCTTTAAGTAAGTATTTTTGAGTAGCATTTAAGCCTGCAACAGCTAGTAATCCTTTAGGTTCGATTGAACCTTCAGTCATAACTTCACCACGTTCTACGTATTGACCTTCTTCAACTTTAAGTCGAGCAGTACCTGGCGCGTTATAAGTACGGATTTCATTTTCGCCTTTAACTTTAATTTCTTGTTGACGATCTTTAACGATCGTAATTTCAGTTACTTCACCATTAATTTCAGAAATAACAGCTTGCCCTTTAGGGTTACGTGCTTCAAATAGCTCTTGAATACGAGGTAAACCTTGAGTGATATCGGCACCTGCTACACCACCTGTATGGAATGTACGCATTGTAAGCTGAGTACCTGGTTCACCGATTGATTGTGCAGCAATTGTACCAACTGCTTCACCAACTTCAACTTGTTCACCAGTTGCTAAGTTCTTACCATAACATTTTTCACATACACCGTGACGAGTGTTACATGTAAATGCAGAGCGAATATGCATTTCAGTAATACCTGCATCAACTATTTGTTTAGCAATATCAGCAGTTATTAATTCATTAACTTTAATAATTACTTCATCTGTTTCAGGATGACGTAATGTTTCTTTAGAGTAACGACCTTCAATACGTTCAATGAATGGTTCGATTAACTCTGATCCTTCTCTAATATCTGAAACAAGTAATCCACGGTCAGTTCCACAGTCTTCTTCTCTAACGATAACATCTTGTGCTACGTCAACTAGACGACGTGTTAAGTAGCCTGAATCGGCAGTTTTCAGTGCTGTATCGGCAAGACCTTTACGCGCACCGTGAGTAGAGATGAAGTATTCAAGTACTGTTAAACCTTCACGGAATGATGATTTAATAGGTAACTCGATAATTCGACCAGATGGGTTAGCCATCAGACCACGCATACCAGCTAATTGAGTGAAGTTTGATGCGTTACCACGGGCACCAGAGTCACTCATCATGAAGATTGGGTTTAAGCTGTCTAATGACATCATTAATTTAGCTTGAATATCATCTTTAGCTTTTGTCCAAATTTCAATTACAGCAGCATAACGTTCGCTTTCAGTAATTAAACCACGGGTAAATTGTTTTTGTACTTTATCTACTTTGATTTCTGCTTCTCCAATAATTTCTTGTTTATCAGGAAGTACCACGATGTCAGAAACCCCAACTGTAATACCAGCTTTAGATGAGTATTTAAATCCTAAATCTTTCATCTTATCAAGCATTACTGATGTATCTGTAATGTGGAATTTATTAAAGATTTCCGCAATGATTTGACCTAAGAATTTCTTGTTAAATGGTTTAACAAGTTCAACATCTTGTAAGTACTCGATTAATCCACCTTCTGGAATATCAGTAGGTGCAATAAAGTATTTGTCAGGTGTTGATTTTTCTAAGTTGAAATTCGTTGGTTCATTAATGTACGGGAATGAATCCGGCATAATTTCATTGAATATAATCTTACCAACAGATGTGATAAGTAATTTATTGTTTTGTTCTTCTGTAAATGTTGGGTTCTTTAATGATCTTGCATGAACAGCTATACGTGAGTGTAAATGAACATAGCCATTTACATACGCTTTAATAACTTCATCTGTTTCACTAAAGATTTCACCAGCTCCTGTAGCGCCTTTACGTTCAAGTGTTAAGTAATAGTTACCTAATACCATATCTTGAGAAGGTGTTACGACTGGTTTACCATCTTTAGGGTTCAAGATGTTTTGAGCTGCAAGCATTAACATACGTGCTTCTGCTTGTGCTTCTTTTGATAATGGAACATGGACAGCCATTTGGTCACCATCAAAGTCAGCGTTATAAGCAGTTGTTACAAGTGGATGAAGTCTGATTGCACGACCTTCAACTAGTGTAGGTTCAAATGCTTGAATACCTAAACGGTGAAGCGTTGGTGCACGGTTTAATAGTACTGGATGTTCTTTAATAACATCTTCTAGTACATCCCAAACTTCTTCTTCCATTCTTTCTATTTTACCTTTTGCATTCTTGATGTTCGTTGCAATTTCGCGTTCAACAAGTTCTTTCATAATGAAAGGTTTGAACAATTCTAACGCCATTTCTTTCGGTAAACCACATTGATACATTTTAAGGTTTGGTCCAACTACGATAACTGAACGACCTGAATAGTCAACACGTTTACCAAGTAAGTTTTGACGGAAACGACCTTGTTTACCTTTTAACATATGTGACAATGATTTTAATGGACGGTTACCTGGTCCAGTAACTGGACGACCACGACGACCATTATCAATTAAAGCATCTACAGCTTCTTGTAACATACGTTTTTCATTTTGAACGATAATACCAGGTGCACCTAAATCTAATAAACGTTTCAAACGATTATTACGGTTGATAACACGACGGTATAAATCATTTAAATCACTTGTTGCGAAACGTCCACCGTCTAATTGAACCATTGGACGAATTTCAGGTGGAATAATTGGTAATACATCTAAGATCATCCAAGATGGGTCATTACCTGAGTGACGGAATGACTCAACAACTTCTAGACGTTTAATTGCTCTTGTCAATCTTTGTCCTGTTGCTGATTCTAATTCTTCACGTAATTCTTTTAATTCTTTATCTAAATCGATATCGCTTAATAAGTCACGGATTGCTTCTGCACCCATTTTTGCTGTGAATTTACCTGGATATTTATCATAATACTCACGGAATTCACCTTCAGTTAATAATTGTTTCTTCTCTAATCCAGTTGGACCTGGATCAATTACAGTGTAAGAAGCAAAGTATATAACTTCTTCAAGTGAACGTGGTGACATATCAAGTAAAAGTCCCATACGACTTGGGATACCTTTGAAGTACCAAATGTGTGAAACTGGTGCTGCTAATTCAATATGCCCCATTCTTTCACGACGCACTTTTGACTTAGTAACCTCTACACCACAACGGTCACAGACCATGCCTTTATAGCGTACTCTTTTATATTTACCACAACTACATTCCCAGTCCTTAGTTGGACCAAAAATTTTCTCACAGAATAAACCATCTCTTTCAGGTTTTAACGTACGGTAGTTAATTGTTTCTGGTTTTTTCACTTCACCAAATGACCAAGAACGGATCTTTTCAGGTGAAGCAAGTCCTATTTTCATGTAATGGAAATTATTTACATCAATCAAGGAGCCTACCTCCTTCAATTTAAATTAGTTGTGCCGGTTGATTGATAATGTATAACAAATGTAAAGCGCAAATGTTTAATCAAATGCGCTTTATTAACTTTTAGTCAGTTACTTGTTGCCCTTCTATTGATGCATCTTGTGAAACACCTAAATCAACTTTCTTGTCCATCATATCTTCATCTTCTAAATCACGCATTTCGATTTCGTTATCGTGTTCGTCCATAACTTTAACGTCTAGACCTAAACTTTGTAACTCTTTCATTAATACGCGGAATGATTCAGGAACTCCCGGTTTAGGGATGTTTTCTCCTTTTACGATAGATTCGTAAGTTTTAACACGACCTACTGTGTCATCAGATTTATAAGTTAAAATCTCTTGTAAAGTATATGCTGCACCGTAAGCTTCAAGTGCCCATACTTCCATCTCACCGAAACGTTGTCCACCAAACTGAGCTTTACCGCCAAGTGGTTGTTGTGTAACAAGTGAGTATGGTCCAGTAGAACGCGCATGTAATTTATCGTCTACCATGTGTGCAAGTTTAAGCATGTACATTACACCTACAGATACACGGTTATCAAACGGTTCACCAGTACGACCATCGTATAGTACAGTTTTACCATCACGAGCCATACCTGCTTCTTCAATAGTTGACCAAACATCATCATCGTTTGCACCATCAAATACTGGTGAAGCAACATGAATACCTAAATTCTTAGCTGCCATTCCAAGATGAAGTTCTAATACTTGTCCGATATTCATACGAGAAGGTACACCTAATGGGTTTAACATGATGTCAATTGGTGTTCCATCTGGTAAGTAAGGCATATCTTCTTCAGGTAAGATACGTGAGATAACACCTTTGTTACCGTGACGACCACACATTTTATCTCCGACATGTATTTTACGTTTTTGAACGATGTATACACGTACTAATTGGTTTACACCTGGAGATAATGAATCATCGCCTTCTTCTCTGTTAAATACTTTAACATCTAATACAATACCACCTGCACCATGAGGTACACGTAATGATGTATCACGAACTTCACGAGCTTTTTCACCAAAGATTGCATGTAATAATCTTTCTTCAGCTGTTAATTCAGTTACACCTTTAGGCGTTACTTTACCAACTAGGATATCTCCGTCTTTAACTTCAGCACCAACATAAACGATACCACGATCATCTAAGTTCTTAAGTGCATTGTCAGAAACGTTAGGAATATCACGTGTGATTTCTTCAGGTCCTAATTTAGTGTCACGAGCTTCTGATTCATATTCTTCAACGTGAATTGAAGTATAAACATCATCTTTAACAAGACGTTCACTCATGATTACAGCATCCTCATAGTTATAACCGTCCCAAGTCATGAAACCAACTACTACGTTACGTCCAAGTGCCATTTCACCAAGTTCCATTGAAGGACCATCAGCTAAAATTTCACCTTTAGTAACAATATCTCCACTCGCAATGATTGGACGTTGATTGTAACAAGTACCTGAGTTACTACGTTTAAATTTTGATAATGGGTAACGATCTAATTCAGTTTCGATCTCTTTACCATTCTCTTCAACAATACGTCTAACAAGGATTTCTTTTGCTTCTACGTGCTCAACTCTACCTTTGTACTTAGCAACAACAGCTGCACCTGAATCACGTGCAGTTACGTGTTCCATACCAGTACCAACAAATGGTGCTTCTGGGTTCATTAAAGGTACCGCTTGACGTTGCATGTTTGCACCCATAAGCGCACGGTTAGAGTCATCGTTTTCTAAGAATGGAATACATGCTGTCGCTGCAGAAACAACTTGTTTAGGAGATACATCCATGTAGTCCATGCGTTCTTTAGGTTTCGTAGTGTTGTCCCCACGGAAACGACAAAGAACTTCATCATCAACGAATTTACCTGTTTCATCAAGTACAGAGTTTGCTTGTGCAACTACATAGCTGTCTTCTTCGTCAGCTGTTAAGTAGTCGATTCTGTCAGTAACTTGGTTTGTCTCGATGTTTACCTTACGATAAGGTGTTTCAATGAAACCAAATTCATTAACTCTTGCATAACTTGATAATGAGTTGATTAAACCAATGTTTGGTCCCTCAGGCGTTTCAATTGGACACATACGACCATAGTGAGAGTAGTGAACGTCACGTACTTCCATACCAGCACGCTCACGAGTTAAACCACCCGGTCCTAATGCTGATAGACGACGTTTATGCGTCAACTCTGCTAATGGGTTTGCTTGGTCCATGAATTGAGATAATTGAGAGCTACCAAAGAATTCTTTAATAGATGCAATTACTGGACGAATATTAATTAATTGTTGAGGTGTGATTGAATCAGTGTCTTGAATTGACATACGTTCACGCACAACACGTTCCATACGTGATAAACCAATTCTGAATTGGTTCTGTAGTAATTCTCCTACTGAACGTAGACGACGATTACCTAAATGGTCGATATCATCTGTGTAACCTACACCATGTAACAAGTTAAAGAAATATGATAGTGAAGAAATAATATCTGCTGGTGTAATACATTTCACTGCTTCATCAGGGAATGCATTACCAATCACTGTTGTCGTACGTTTTTCTTCATCACCAGGAATATAAATTTTAACTGTTTGAACTTCTACTGGCTCATCTAAGACACCACTATTAAGTTCATAAACATGAATATTAGCGTTTGATTCTAAAACATCGATGATTTTATCTAAATTACGACGGTCTAAAACAGTACCTTCTTCAGCCGCAATTTCACCTGTTTCAACGTCAACGATAGGCTCAGCTAAAGTTTGGTTGAACAAACGATGTTTAAGATGTAATTTTTTATTCATTTTGTAACGACCTACTGCCGCTAAATCATAACGTTTTGGGTCAAAGAAACGTGAATATAATAGACTTTTAGCGTTCTCTACTGTTGGTGGTTCTCCCGGACGTAAACGCTCATAAATTTCAAGCAATGCTTGGTCTGTTGTTTCAGTATTATCTTTGTCTAACGCATTTCTTAAATACTCATTGTCACCAAGTAAATCAATGATTTCTTGATCTGATGAGAATCCTAAAGCACGGATTAATACTGTAATTGGTAATTTACGTGTTCTGTCTATTCTTACGTAAGGAACATCTTTAGCATCTGTTTCATACTCTAACCATGCACCACGGTTAGGGATTACAGTAGTTCCAAAACTCACTTTACCGTTTTTATCAACTTTTTCGTTGAAGTAAACGGATGGTGAACGTACAAGTTGAGATACAATAACACGTTCTGCACCGTTTATTACAAAAGTACCAGTGTCAGTCATTAATGGGAAATCACCCATGAATACTTCTTGATCTTTCACTTCGCCTGTTTCTTTGTTAATTAAACGGACTTTAACGCGTAATGGTGCTGCATATGTTGCATCACGGTTTTTAGATTCTTCTAAATCATACTTTGGTTCACCTAGACGGTAATCTACGAACTCTAAAGAAAGGTTACCTGTAAAATCATCAATTGGAGAAATGTCGCGGAACATTTCTAGTAAACCTTCTTTTAGAAACCATTCATATGATTTCGTTTGAATCTCTATTAAGTTAGGTAGTTCTAAAATCTCGGAAATTCTCGCATAACTTCTACGAACACGATGTCTTCCATACTGGATAAGTTGACCTGTCAACAGATTCACCCCTCAAATATTGTGAATATAACTTTGCGCCTTACAAAATAAATATAATAAGACAAAAAGAAAACGGAAAGTCAATGATTCCATTTTCTATTTCGTACGACTTATTCCTAACATTCAATTAAGGGCGACGCAAAAGTACACACTTATTGAATATAATTTTTAACATTCTATTACTATATCAGAACAAAACACCAAAATCAAGCTTTTACACTTTTTAAAATGTAATAACCCTTGCTTTTTTCGATTATTTCTGCATTACCAAAAATATCTTGCATTTTTTTCTTTGCAGAAGGCATACCTTGCTTCTTCTGAATAACAACTAAAAGCTGTCCGCCACTCGATAATACTTCGATGCTTTGCTCAAGAATTTTATGAACAATTTCCTTCCCTGCTCTTATCGGAGGGTTTGTTAATACAAAATCAAACTCTAAATCTAATACATCATCTAAACAGTCACTTGCTTTCAACTGAGCATTTTGAATGTTGTTAGATTGTTGATTATCTTTTGCCAAATCCAATGCGCGTTCATTCACATCTACCATAGTTACTTCACTATGTGGAAGTACTTTCGCACACATTAAACCTATCGGGCCATAACCACAGCCCACATCCAATATTTTCTTTTTAGGACCAGGGGGATTTGCATTTAAGAAAGTTGTTACGAGTAAATCAGACCCAAAGTCTATTTTCCCTTTTGAGAAAACACCATGATCTGTCTGAAGAGAGAGTTTGTTATCGCGATAAAAATAATCGAAACTTTCTCGTTCCGACTTCACGTTTGGATCGTTATCAAAATAATGACTCATTACGCCACCTCTTTATTGATTAAATGAGTAAATAAAAACCCGTTATCATGATAATAACGGGTTTTTTGATTTAATACAGAGATTATTTTAATTCTACAGATGCGCCAACTTCTTCTAATTTTTCTTTTAAAGCTTCAGCGTCTTCTTTAGATAAACCTTCTTTAACAACTTTAGGAGCGTTGTCTACGATTTCTTTAGCTTCTTTTAAGCCTAAGCCAGTTGCTTCTTTAACCGCTTTAACAACTTTAATTTTTGAATCTCCAGCTGAAGTTAATTCAACGTCGAATTCAGTTTTTTCAGCTGCTGCGTCTCCACCAGCTGCGCCAGCTGCTGCTACAGGAGCTGCTGCTGTTACACCAAATTCTTCTTCGATAGCTTTTACTAAGTCATTTAATTCTAATACTGACATTTCTTTAATTGCTTCAATAATTTTTTCATTAGACATGATATATATCCTCCATTAAATAGTTTTATTTGTTGCTGAATTATTCAGCACTTTCTTCTTTTTGTTCTCCTACAGCTTTAACTGCATAAGCAAAGTTACGAACTGGAGCTTGTAATACAGATAGTAACATTGATACAAGACCGTCTTTTGATGGTAATGAACCGATAGTGTTAACTTCTTCTGCAGATACAACTTGTCCTTCAATAACACCTGCTTTGATTTCTAACGCTTCGTTTTCTTTAGCGAAGTCAGCAAGAATTTTAGCTGGTTCAACAACTTCTTCGTTTGAAAAAGCAATTGCGTTAGGACCAGTTAATGTTTCTTCTAAACCTTCGATACCAGCAGCTTCAGCAGCACGACGAACTAAAGTGTTTTTGTAAACTTTATATTCGATACCTGCTTCACGTAATTGTTTACGTAATTCAGTAACTTGCGCAACTGTTAAACCACGGTAGTCAACAATAATTGTTGAAACAGAATTTTTAAGTTGTTCAGTAATTAAATCAACTTTTTGTTGTTTAGCTTCAACGATTTTTGAATTAGACATCTCTACACCTCCATATTAATTGTCCGTGCTTTTATGATGAGGTTTCTCAACAAAAAAGCACTTTTTACCCACGGCAAAAAGTGCTTGAATTTTATACGTTCAAGTCAATTTAAGCCTCGGTAGGATCGCTTTTTAAGTTCAAAATTGAACTCCTACTGTCTTAGGTTAAATATTACACATCCAAAACTATAACGCGTTTTGGAGTTGAAGTCAATATTTTTATATTATAATTTAAAGCTTGAAGTATCAACTTTGATACCAGGACCCATTGTTGTTGTAACAGCAACAGATTTGAAATAAGTACCTTTAGATGATGCTGGTTTAGCTTTAGTTAATGTATCTTGAATTGTTTTGAAGTTATCAACTAATTGTTGCTCGTCAAATGATACTTTACCAATAGATGCATGAACAATACCAGATTTTTCAGCACGGTATTCTACTTTACCTGCTTTAATTTCTTCTACTGCTTTTTTGATATCCATTGTTACTGTACCAGTTTTAGGGTTTGGCATTAAACCTTTAGGTCCTAATACACGACCAAGTTTACCAACTTCACCCATCATGTCAGGTGTTGCAACGATTACATCAAAGTCGAACCAACCTTGGTTGATTTTGTTAATGTATTCTTCACCTACATAATCTGCTCCAGCTTCTTCTGCTTCTTTGATTTTATCGCCTTTAGCGAATACTAATACACGTTGTGTTTTACCAGTACCGTGTGGTAATACTACAGCGCCACGGATTTGTTGGTCATTCTTACGTGTATCAATGCCTAAACGAAATGCAACTTCTACAGATGCATCAAAGTTAACAGTACTTGTTTCTTTTGCTAATTTAATCGCTTCTTCAACAGCGTATGTTGCAGTACGATCGATTTTAGCAACTGCTTCTTGATACTTTTTACCTTTTTTAGCCATTTTGTTTTCCTCCTTTAGTGGTTTTAGCGGAATGTTACCTCCCACGTGCATTATCATAAAGACAATGCAATAGCAGACAGCGAAATAGCCGCCTGCTTAAACTTTAAAACTCAATTATTCTACGACAATACCCATGCTGCGTGCAGTACCTTCAACGATACGCATAGCTGCTTCTTCAGATGCCGCGTTTAAGTCAGGCATTTTAGTGTTAGCAATTTCACGTACTTGGTCTTGAGTTACTGTAGCAACTTTAGTTTTGTTAGGTTCACCAGAACCTTTTTCTACTTTAGCTGCTTTTTTAA
Source organism: Mammaliicoccus sp. RAM2 (assembly GCF_045897195.1). Classification (NCBI taxonomy): domain Bacteria; kingdom Bacillati; phylum Bacillota; class Bacilli; order Caryophanales; family Staphylococcaceae; genus Mammaliicoccus; species Mammaliicoccus sp. RAM2. The sequence goes on from NZ_JBJNWI010000006.1 coordinate 202,699, forward strand.
GTAATACTGCTGCAGGTGGTGTCTTAGTGATGAAAGTAAATGAACGGTCTTCAAATACTGTAATTTCAACTGGAATGATTAAACCTGCTTGCTCTTGTGTACGAGCGTTGAATTCTTTACAGAATCCCATAATATTCACACCGGCTTGACCTAATGCAGGACCAACTGGTGGTGCTGGGTTTGCTTTACCTGCAGGAATTTGCAATTTAACAACTTTAACTACTTTTTTAGCCACGATGTGCACCTCCTTGATATCGTGATGTGGTCATGGGGTAATGATATTTTACCCTCCCACTCTTCATTTCGTGACGAAATGGTTGCGCATAGTCCGAGCGCGACCTTTAAATAATAACATTTAAATCATGAAATTTCAAGTGTTTTTTTACAACTTTTCAATTTGATCGAATTCAACTTCGACTGGTGTTTCTCTACCGAACATGTCAACAAGTACTGTTAATTTATACTTCTCAACATCGATTTCTTTGATTTCACCAACTTGGTTACTAAATGGTCCACTTGTTACGCGAACTTGTTCACCTAATTCAACTTCTACGTCGACTGTTTTTTCTGCCATACCCATTTGTTTAAGGATAAATTTCGCTTCATCTGGTAATAATGGATTTGGTTTAGATCCTGCACCAGCAGAACCGACGAAACCTGTAACACCAGGTGTATTTCTTACGACATACCATGATTCATCAGTCATAATTAACTCAACTAATACGTATCCAGGGAAAGTCTTCTTGATTTGTGTCTTCGCTTTACCATCTTTAATAGATGTTTCTTCCTCTTCTGGAATCACAACTCTAAAAATTTGTTCTTGCATGTTCATTGTATCAACACGCTTTTCTAGGTTTGTTTTGACTTTATTTTCATAACCTGAATAAGTGTGCACTGCATACCATCGTTTAGCGCCTATCTCTTCTGACATTTTGCCACTCCTTACTATCTAATCAAATTAATTAATTCTGTAATTCCTAAATCTAATGCATAGAAAAAGATTAAGAAAAAGATTACTGTACACACTACTATTGTTGTATATTTAACAAGTTCTTTGCCAGTTGGCCAACTTGTTTTCTGCATTTCTGATTTTACGCCTTGAAAGAAGTTTTCTTTTTTAGCCATTGATTTTCCTCCTTTTAGATGGATTCTTTATGCAATGTATGCGTATTACAAGTTTTACAAAACTTTTTTAGCTCTAATCGTTGATCTGTATCTTTTTTAGGGACTGTATAATTTCTAGCTCCGCATTTCTCGCAATTTAAAGGGACTTTTCTCATCTTATCACCTAATTCATTCTAATCCTAGATTAATATACAAAACAAAACACCTAATTGTCAAACAAAGCTGAAGTAATTTCAGCCTTGTTCAGTTTCTTTTTTAATCTGTATTGTGCGTTATATACATGTTTTACTGGTACATCTAGTTCATTTGATATTTCTTTTTTTGTTTTTCCTTGTACTGTTAATTTTAGAATGTCCGATTCAATAGGTGATAGCTTATTAGAATCCATCAAATAGGATAGCGAACATTCTGTTAACATTTGATCTTCAAAATCCTGGCCATGACCATCTCTAAGACATTCTATTAAATTAACCGAATCACTATTTGTTTCATCAATACTTAATGACGCTTTTAATATTTGATACTTTGTACTTTTAACTCTTCTTATATAATCAATTTTAGCATTTTTAATAATGACATTCACACAATGTATAAACGAATCATGCTTGTCACAATCAAATGTGAGTGCTTGCTTATACAACTTAAATCTTATAATTTGTGCGATGTCCTCTTTATCATTATAAGGTAGTCTCAATGTGCTTACCCGCTTCTGAATGTCACTTTCGAAAACATTTAATAATTGATTAAACGCTTCTTTGTCACCACGCTGAATATCATCAATCCATTTTAACAACTGCTTGTCCATATTCAAATCATTCATCAAGCTCATCCCTTGTTATCGTTTTGAGCATATTTTACAGGGCGCGTTCCTTATAAATCAAACTCCAAAAAATCATATTTATCGATTATTTCTTCTCCATTTTTCAAATTGCTGTAACACTTCATCTGGCAAGTTCAATCTATTTCTAGGTGTCTTAGTTTTAATTTCTGATAGGTGCTTTGTCACAACAGATTCTTGATTTGCAATTGTTGACCACATTTCTCTAGATGAGATTCTATACGCACCAGAACCAAAAATAGCATGTTGTTCACTCATATCACTTGTGACTACTGTAATATGCGTAATATGCTTTCGATATAATTCATACGTTAATCTTTCAATATAACTATCTGCTGTTTCTTTTCCTTTCGTATAAACAACTTTCACACCGTGCTTAAATTCTACTGATTCAGTACCTTCTACACCATAAGCATCAAAAACAACAATCATTTCGCCATCATGTTGGGTATTATAATTGATAAGTGTGATTAACAATTTATCTCTCGCTTCTTCTAAAGAAACTTGAGCAATGGAAGACAATTCGTTTGATTGTCCTATTAAGTTATAGCCATCAATAATTAAATAGATATCTTTCATTATGATTGTCCTATTGGATGCCTTTTTCTATATACTTCATACATAAGCAGACTCGCTGCAACAGAAGCATTTAAGCTATTAACGTGTCCAACCATTGGTAATTTAATATAAAAATCACACTTATCTTTCACTAGTCGACTCATACCTTCGCCTTCGCTGCCTATAACGATAACAAGTGGCATTCCAGCATCCATTTGTCTATAATCAGTCGCATTCTTTGCATCTGTACCCGCGACCCAATACCCTACTTCTTGAAGTCTTTCAATTGTTTGCGGTAAATTCGTCACACGAATAACTGGAACATGTTGAATGGCACCGGTTGAAGCTTTTGCTACTGTTGCATTTAACTGTACAGACCTTCTCTTCGGAATAATAATGCCATCAATACCTATTGCATCAGCTGTTCTCATAATAGAACCTAAATTATGGGGATCTTCTAAACCATCTAACATCAATAAACAAGGTACATGGTCAATATCTTTAGTTTCTGAAATGAAATCTTCTAATTCTTTATATGGATATGGCGCAATTTGAGCAGCGATACCTTGATGTGGAACATCTGTTAAATAGTCAATTTTTGATTTAGGTACAGTTTGGACGACTATTTTTTCAGATTTTGCAATTTTCAAAATTTCACCAATTTGTTTCTTGTTGATACCTTCTTGAATTAATACTTTATTAATCGTATGACCTGAAGTTATCGCTTCTTTGACCGCATGTCTACCAACTATAATCGATTCATCCATTGGCTCCCACCCTTTCTTCTGTTATTTCAATCATTTTATTAACGAGTTCTTCTAAGCGTTCTGTTTCATCTATTAAGAATAAATAACCAATGACCGCTTCAATCGCTGAACTTTTTCTATACGTTTGTATATCCGTATTCTTCGCTTTCGTATAACTTTTTGCGTTACGACCTCGTTGTATAATTTCTAATTCTTCTTCTGTAAAAAATTCATTTTCCATCAAAATATTAAGTGCATAAGCTTGTCCCTTTGCAGAAACATATTGTTTAGACAATTGATGTAATCGATTAGGTTTACCTTTTATTTTAAGGATAATATGCTTTCTGACATACGTATCTAATATCGAATCACCCATATAAGCTAAGGATAACGGATTTAACATTTTAATTGTTAATTTATCCACGTCTAAACCTCACACCTTGAGCTGTGTCTTCAAGAATAATATTTTGTTCTTTTAGTGCATCTCTAATTTCGTCCGCTCTCTGGAAGTTCTTAGCTTTTCTTGCTTCATTACGTTCTTCAATTAATGCTTCAATTTCTTCATCAAGTAATTCATTTTGTTGTTTACCTACTAATGGTACACCGAGAACTTCACTAAAGATTTCATACACTTCTTTGAAACGATTAATTGTTTTTGTAGAAGTTGTATTTTCAAGTAAATATTTATTAGCTAATTTATTCAAGTCATACCATGCAGTCATTGCATTAGCTGTATTGAAATCATCATCCATAGATGTTTCAAAGTCATTTAATATTTCATTAATACGTGCGATATGTTGTTCTGTTTCATCTTCTTCTAATACAGCATGTTGTGATCTATCAACTAATGATTGATAACTGTTTCTAATTCTTTCTAAACCTCTATTAGCAGCTTGTACAAGTTCTAAATCATAGTTTATTGGATTTCTATAGTGCGCACCTACCATAAAGAATCTTAATACATCAGGGTCAATTTCTTTTATGATGTCATGAACTAAAATAAAGTTACCTAATGATTTACTCATTTTTTCATTGTTAATATTTACAAAACCGTTGTGCATCCAATAATTCGCGAATGTCTTATCATTGTGTGCTTCTGATTGAGCAATTTCATTTTCGTGGTGAGGGAATTGTAAATCTGTTCCACCAGCATGGATATCAATCGTATCGCCTAAATGTACTTGTGCCATTACAGAACACTCGATGTGCCAACCTGGTCTACCTTCTCCCCATGGGCTATCCCACTTAATTTCACCTGGTTTAGCTTTTTTCCATAAAGTGAAGTCTAGTGCATCTTCTTTTTGTTCACCTGATTCTATTCTAGCGCCAACTTTTAAGTCATCTAATGATTGGTGGCTCAACTTACCGTAATCATCAAAACGTCTTGTACGATAATAAACGTCACCACCACTTTCATACGCATAGCCTTTTTCGACTAATACAGCTATAAAAGCAATAATATCATCCATGTGATCCATTACTCTTGGGTTCGCTGTTCCACGTTTACAATTTAAAGCACCTGTATCTTCATAGAATGCTTCAATAAAACGATCCGCAATTTCCGGAACTGTTTCACCTAATTCATTTGCAGCTTTGATCAATTTGTCATCAACATCTGTAAAGTTAGATACATATTGTACATCGTAGCCACGGTATTCTAAATATCTTCTTACGACATCAAATGCTACTGTTGCTCTTGCATTACCAATATGAATGTAGTTGTACACTGTCGGTCCACATACATACATTTTTACTTTTCCTTCTTCGATAGGAATAAATTCTTCTTTTTGTCTTGTTAACGTATTATATAACGTAATCATCAACAATCTCTCCATTCTTCGTCTTTTCAAGTTGACGTTCTAATTCTTTTAATTGTTCATATATTGGGTCTGGTAAATTTGTATGATTAAAGTTCTTACCAATTTTCAAGCCATCTTGTTTAACAATTCTACCTGGAATACCAACTACTGTAGAATAATCCGGTACATCTTTGAGTACGACTGAGTTCGCGCCAATATTTACATTGTTGCCGACTTCAATATTACCTAATACTTTAGCACCAGCAGCTATCAGTACATTATCACCTATGTCTGGATGTCTTTTGCCTCGTTCTTTACCTGTCCCACCAAGTGTTACACCTTGGTAGATCGTTACATTATTGCCGATGCGACATGTTTCACCTATTACAATACCCATGCCATGGTCGATGAATAGCCTCTTGCCGATTGTAGCACCTGGATGAATTTCAACTCCTGTGAAAAATCGTGCAATTTGGGATATAGATCTTGCTATAAAGTACATTTTTTTCTTAAAGAACCAATTAGCAATCAAATAACTCCATATAGCATGTAGTCCTGAGTAAGTCATAACGACTTCAAATGAAGATCTTGCTGCAGGGTCTTGATCGAATACCATTTGAATATCATCTTTGACTCGTTTAAACATTTAAATCCCCCCTCAGATAACAAAAAGGCGCCCCTAACAATAATTGCTAGAGGTGCCTTTTTGCACGGTTCCACTCTTTTTAGCATTTAAAAATGCTCACTCTTTTAAATATTAACATCATCATATTTGTAATAAAGGTGCATTCGTTTAAGTAATGTGGCACATTTTCAGCAACCATGTACTCTCTAATTTCACATTAACTCATCTACTTGTCCTTCAAGTCATTTATATAATAATTTCTCGTTCTAAAAAAATCAAACAAAACGTTTTAATCTGTTAAGTACTTTATCTCGACCTAATAACGCAATTGTATTAGGTAATTCAGGGCCATGAGTTTGACCTGAAACAGCAACACGTATAGGCATAAATAATTGTTTACCTTTGATGCCTGTTTCTTTTTGTACAGCTTTAATTGATTTTTTAATTTCAGCTGGTTCAAATGGCTCTAAAGTTTCAAGTTGTTTAACAAGTTCAGCCATAACAGTTGGAACTTGTTCGCCATCTAAGACTTCTTGTGCTTCATCACTGAAATCAAGATGTTCTCTGAAGAATAACTCAGATAAAGGAACAATTTCTCCTGCATAACTCATTTGTTGTTGATATAAACCTACTAAGTCTCTTGCCCAAGATAATTCAGCTTCAGATGGACTTTCAGGTAATAGACCTGCTTTAACCATATGTGGAATTGTCATTTCAAAGACTGTTTCAGAATCTTTTTCTTTCATATATTGGTTATTAATCCATTCTAATTTTTTCTTATCAAAGAATGCTGGTGATTTAGAAAGACGTTTTTCATCGAAGATTTTAATAAATTCTTCTTTAGAGAAGATTTCTTCTTCGCCTTCAGGAGACCAGCCTAATAAACCAATAAAGTTAAAGATTGCTTCAGGTAAGTAACCTAAATCTTTATATTGTTCTATAAACTGTAGAATTTGACCATCACGTTTACTTAATTTTTTACGCTCTTCATTAACGATTAATGTCATATGCGCAAACTGTGGAGGCTCAAATCCAAATGCTTCATAAATCATAAGTTGCTTAGGTGTGTTTGAAATATGATCATCACCACGAATAACGTGTGAAATTTCCATGTAGTAATCATCAATCGCAACTGCAAAGTTATAAGTTGGGATGCCATCTTTTTTAACGATTACCCAGTCACCGATACCATTCGAATCAAATGATACTTCACCTTTTACGATGTCATCGAATTTATATTCTTTATTTTGTGGCACTCTAAAGCGAATACTTGGTTGTCTACCTTCTGCTTCAAATGCTTCTTGTTCTTCTTTTGTTAAGTGTGCGTGTTTACCACCATAACGAGGCATTTCACCTCTTGCAATTTGCTCTTCGCGTTCTGCTTCTAATTCTTCTGAAGTCATATAACATTTATATGCTTTATCTTCAACTAATAATTTTTCAATTAATGGCTTATAAATGTCGCCACGTTCAGATTGACGATATGGACCGTATCCTCCGTCTTTATTAACAGACTCATCCCAATCTAAACCTAACCATTCAAGGTTAGAAAATTGCGATGCTTCTCCATCTTCTAAATTTCTGGCTATATCTGTATCTTCAATACGTATAACAAAGTCCCCATTATAATGTTTCGCAAATAAATAGTTAAATAATGCGGTTCTTGCGTTACCGATGTGTAAGTAACCAGTCGGACTTGGCGCGTATCTTACTCTTACTTTGTTACTCATCGTCTCACTCCTGTTTTATTCTTTACTTGTTAATAATACCACAGCTTGTGCTTGTATGCCTTCTTCTCTTCCTAGAAATCCTAATTTTTCATTCGTTGTTGCTTTTACGTTTATATCTTCGATAGACACTTCTAATACTGAAGCAATTAGACTTCTCATTTGATCTATATAAGGTCTGAATTTAGGTTGTTCCGCTACAATTGTAGCATCTACATTCCCAAGTTTATATCCTTTTTTCAAAACTTGTTCATAAGCTTCTTTAAGCAATAACTTTGAATCTTCATCTTTAAAAGCTGGGTCTGTATCTGGGAATAGTTTCCCTATATCTCCTAGACTTGCAGCACCTAGAATAGCATCCGTAATTGCATGGAGCAACACATCTGCATCACTGTGACCTTTTAAACCATGTGTATGTTCAATCTCAAGACCACCAATGATCAATGGTCTTGTCGGATCAAATTCATGCACATCATAACCGTAACCTATTCTAAACATCGCAAATACCTCGCTTCTCTAGTATAGAATGTGCGATTATTAAATCTTCGTGGGTTGTAATTTTGATATTGTCGTAATCACCATTTGATATGTGTACTTTACACCCTGCTCTCTCTACTAACGAAGCATCATCCGTACCTAAGTAATTTTGTGCTTCTGCTTGTTCATAAGCTTTTAAGATAATGTCTCTTTTAAACGCTTGAGGTGTTTGAACTTGCCACATCGTTGAGCGATCGTAAGTGTGTTCAACAACACCATTTATAACTTGCTTTATTGTATCCTTAGCTTGAACTGCTAAAATCACAGCATCTTTTGTTAAGGCATCTTGATATAATTGGTCGATTTTTTCTTGTGTAATAAATGGTCTCGCACCATCATGAACCATCACAACTTCAGTATCAATCAATACTTTCAAGACTTCATTAATGCTATGTTGTCTTTCTTGACCACCTGGAATGATACCAGCAACTTTACTAAAATCTTTTAAATGTTCTTCCATTAATTCAACTTCGTCTGGATGCGCAGCAATAAAAATCTGTTCACATGAATCTATTTCTTGAAACACAGCAACAGTTTGACGAATAATTGTTTCACCATTAATTTCTAGAAATAATTTGTTAATTTTAGTTCCCATCCTTTTACCTTGTCCAGCTGCAGGAATGATTGTCGTAAACCCCAATTTATGACACCTTCTTCGCAAATATAATTCTACCAGATGAAGTTTGTAGCAAACTCATCACTTCAACAGGAATTGTCTTTCCTATATATTCTCGTCCTTTTTCAATGACAACCATTGTACCATCATCAAGATAACCAACACCTTGATCATCTTCTTTACCTATTTTCGTAATTAATAAATCGAAAATATCCCCTTGGTGTAGTACTGGTTTAATCGCTTCAGATAAATCATTTACATTTAGAACTTTTATGCCTTGTACTGCACATACTTTATTCAAATTATAATCTGTTGTAATGATACTTGCTTGATATCGTTTAGCCAATTTGATTAAAAGCGCATCTACATCTTTATGTGTAGACGTTGGTTCAATGATTGAAATCGAGAAATCTGTTTTCTTCAATTCATTTAATATATCTAACCCACGTTGTCCTTTATCACGTTTAACACTGTCTTTAGCATCCGCAATGACTTGTAACTCTTCAATAACACCTTGAGGTACAAGGATTTCTCCATCTATAAAATGACACTTCACGACGTCTAATATTCTCCCATCAATAATGGCACTTGTATCTAAAATTTTGGCGTATTTCGAAGTTGTTTGTCTCGTTAAAGAATTTGATATACTTTCTGGAAATAATCGTAATATTTCTTCTCGTTTTTGCAAACCAATCTGAAAGCCTAAATAACATAAAAAAGCAGCAATAATAATAGGTAAAATATGTTTCAGAACTGGTGCACCGATCATTTCTAATATAAACGAAACCATAACCGCGATCATCAAGCCTATCATAACACCAATAGTAGCGAAGAATATTTCAAGAATACTCCTTTTTAATAAGTATTTTTCTCCTTGATCAGCCATGTCTACAATTTTATCAATCAAAAACCCAAACAATAGGAAAATAACAACCGAACCTATAAGACCATCGATATATGGATTTGTGAGTACTTGTTCGGGTTGGATACTAAACGCATTAATCAGTTCTGGAATCACCATAATGCCTAGTGAGGAACCTATGACTAAATAACACAGTATGATTAGTCCTTTTAAAATTTTCATACGTTAACCTCCTAATGGTTAATTATGCATTAAAAGCAATTTTCAATGCTTCTCTTGTTGTTGATACGCCAATAACTTCTGTACCTTCCGGGAATTCTAAACCTTTAATATTATTTTTAGGTATGATAATACGTTTAAATCCTAATTTAGCCGCTTCTTGTACACGTTGATCAATTCTAGCAACCCTTCTTACTTCACCTGTTAAGCCAACCTCACCTACGAAACAATCATCACCTTTAGTAGGTTTATCTTGGAAACTTGAAGCTATCGCGATAACAATACTTAAATCTACTGCGGGTTCACTTAATTTTACACCACCGGCAATTTTGATATATGCGTCTTGTTGTTGTAATAAGAAATTCTCTTTCTTCTCTAATACAGCCATCAATAAGCTTAATCTATTGTGATCAATACCTGTTGCCATTCTTCGTGGATTATGAAAAGTCGTTGGCGTCACTAAAGCTTGTACTTCAACTAAAATAGGTCTCGTACCTTCCATAGTTGCCACAATAGTTGAACCCGATACATGTTTCGTTCTTTCTTCTAAGAACATTTCAGACGGATTTTTAACTTCATTAAGACCCGTTTGCTTCATTTCAAAAATACCCATTTCATTTGTCGAACCAAAACGGTTTTTAACTGCTCTTAATATTCTGTATGCATGATGTGTATCGCCTTCAAAATATAATACTGTATCAACCATATGTTCTAACAAACGTGGCCCAGCAATTTGTCCATCTTTCGTTACATGTCCTACAATAAATGTAGCAATGTTCATTTGTTTTGCGATATGCATTAAATTTTGTGTACATTCTCTAACTTGAGAAACAGAACCTGGAGCAGAAGTAACTTCAGGGTGGAAGACAGTTTGAATGGAATCTATAACTAATACATCTGGTTTTTCTTTTTGAACCATACTATGTATAATCTCTAAATTCGTTTCAGCATAAACATTTAATTCTCCTGAATCTTCAACTAATCTTTCAGCTCTTAATTTCGTTTGTCTTACAGATTCTTCACCTGAAACATATAAGACATTTTTTTGTTGAGATAAAGCCGCACAAATTTGTAATAATAATGTGGATTTACCAATACCAGGGTCACCACCAATAAGTACAAGCGAACCTTCTACAACACCGCCACCTAATACACGATTAAATTCATTGATTTTAGTCTTAATTCTAGGTGTATCTTCTTCTTTAACGTCTTTTAATTTTTCTATTTTTTGTGCGGGTACATCTGACTTGAATGTATTTTTAGGACCTTTAGTTTCTTTATGTTCTATTGATTCTTCCATTTGGTTCCATGCACCACAATTAGGGCATTTCCCCATCCATTTTGGAGATTGATATCCGCAGGCTAAACACTCAAATATTACTTTCTTTTTGGCCATTCATGTTACCTCCGTATTAATTGAATAGTTATATTTTAAACTTGACTGACATTAAAAACAAATTAATATACTTTAAAATCAATATAAAAGCCCGCAAACTATTATGATAAATAGCTTGCGGACTTATTATAATATTAAATTAACATTGTTGATTTTTAAGCTTTTGAAGTTTCTTCTGCTTCTTTATCTTCTTTATGATCTGATAAATCAAATTTAAATTCATCATCTCTATAATCTACAATGACATCTTTACCTACTAAATCTTGTCCAGATAAGATTAATTCACTTAAATTATCTTCGACGTGTTTTTGAATAGCACGTGTTAATGGTCTTGCACCATATTCTGGATCGAATCCTTCATCAGCAATTTTTTCTTGTGCTGAATCTGAAAGCGTAATGTGAATACCTTGTTCTGATAATCGTTTCGTTAAGTTACCAGCCATTTTATTCACAATTTCTTTAAGATGTGTTTTTTCAAGTTTGTGGAAGACGATAATATCATCTACACGGTTTAAGAACTCAGGTCTAAATTGTTGTTTTAATTCATCCATCATTGTTTTTCTGATAGTTTCATAATCCGGTCCACTTTCTTTAGCACCGAATCCAACAAATTTAGCATTTTGTAATTCTTGTGCACCAACGTTTGATGTCATGATAATAACAGTGTTTCTAAAGTCTACTTTACGACCTTTAGAATCTGTTAAGTGACCATCATCTAACACTTGTAACAAGATATTAAATACATCTGGATGTGCTTTTTCAATTTCGTCAAATAGGATAACTGAATATGGTTTACGTCTTACATTTTCAGTTAATTGTCCACCATCATCATGACCTACATAACCTGGAGGAGAACCTACTAAACGACTGACAGAGTGTTTCTCCATAAACTCACTCATGTCCACTCTTATCATTGCATCTTCTTCACCGAACATCGCATCAGCTAATGTACGTGCAAGTTCAGTTTTACCAACACCTGTTGGTCCTAAGAATATAAAGCTACCAATTGGTCTCTTAGGATCTTTAAGACCAGCACGAGCACGTCTTACCGCTTTAGAAATAGATTTAACTGCATCGTTTTGACCGATTACACGTTCATGTAAGATAGTTTCTAAGTTTAGTAATCTTTCTGACTCAGTTTCGTTTAATTTCGTAATTGGAATACCTGTCCAATTTGCGACAACGACTGCGATATCTTCAGCAGTTACACATGTGTTTTTCTCACCTTGAGCTTTTTTCCATTCGTTTTTAGTATCTTCTAATTGTTTTTCAAGTTTAGTTTGTTTATCTCTTAAATTAGCTGCATTTTCAAACTCTTGAGAATGTACGGCAGCATCTTTTTCTTTCTTAACTGTTTCTAATTCTGATTCAAGTTCTTTAAGACTTGGAGGTGTTGTATAGTTTCTAAGTCTTACTTTAGAACTTGCTTCATCGATTAAGTCGATTGCTTTATCAGGTAGGAATCTATCTGAAATGTAACGGTCACTCATATTAACTGCCGCTTCAATCGCTTCATCTGAAATATTAATACGGTGATGCGCTTCGTAACGATCTCTCAAACCTTTTAAAATTGAAATTGAATCTTCAGTATTTGGTTCATCAACTGTTACAGGTTGGAAACGACGTTCTAATGCTGCATCTTTTTCAATATATTTACGGTATTCATCTAATGTAGTTGCACCGATACATTGTAGTTCACCACGAGCCAATGCTGGTTTCAAGATGTTTGATGCATCGATAGCACCTTCTGCTCCACCCGCACCAATAAGTGTGTGTAACTCATCGATGAATAACACGATATTGCCTGCTTGATGAATTTCTTCCATTACTTTTTTAAGTCTTTCTTCAAATTCACCACGATATTTAGTACCTGCTACAACAGTACCCATGTCTAATGACATAACGCGTTTACCTTTTAATGTTTCTGGTACTTCGTTTTGTACGATTGCTTGTGCTAATCCTTCAACGATAGCCGTTTTACCAACACCTGGTTCACCGATTAATACTGGATTGTTTTTAGTTCTTCTACTTAACACTTCAATGACACGCGTAATTTCATCTGAACGACCAACTACTGGATCTAACGTACCATCTTGCGCAATGACTGTTAAGTCTCTTGCTAATCCATCTAAAGTTGGTGTTGCTTGATTTTTAGTCGTTTGAGCATTTTTTGAACCTTGCTCTGGACTGCCTAATGATTTAACGACTTGTGCTCTTGCTTTAGTGATATTCAAATCTAAATTGGCAAATACACGTGCTGCCACACCTTCGTTCTCACGAATTAATCCTAATAATAGATGTTCTGTTCCAACAAATGTATGGTTTAACTTTCTCGCTTCATCCATTGAAAGTTCAATCACTTTTTTAGCTCTTGGTGTGTAATGAATCGCACCAACTTGTTCTTGACCTTGGCCAATTAAATTTTCAACTTCTTTTGTTACTTTTTCTTCAGTAATACCAAAAGCATCTAGCACTTTAGCTGCTATGCCTTCAGGTTCTTTCATTAAACCTAATAATAAATGTTCCGTACCTATATTTGAATGATTCAATCTCATTGCTTCTTCTTGTGCATGCGCTAATACGCGTTGCGCACGTTCTGTTAATCTACCAAATAGCATAAACTAACCTCCTATTTTATATATGTTCTCTTAAAAAGGTTGCTCTTTGTTCATCTACAGATTGTTCCGAGTCATTACCTTCAAAGAATGGTGTTTGTATTGTAACCATTAAATTATCAAAATTAAAGTTATTACTCTCGATATGTCCTAAATCTATCCCTAGTTTCATTTCACTTAACCTTAATGAAGCTTCTTCAACAGATATTAATTGTGCAGATTTCAATATACCTTTCGCACGATGAACCCTGTCTTTTGTTTCCATATGATTAAAACGATCAAGTCGATGTCTAATTTGTTCTTCTTCACTAATGATTTGTTCAACAATTTGCGTTAAATCTTCAATGATTTCTTCTTCAGTCTTACCAAGTGTTAATTGATTGGATATTTGATAAACATGACCAAGTGCGCCTGTACCTTCACCATAAATACCTCGAATAGTATATCCAAATCTATTAATAGCTTGTCCTATTCTCTTCATACGTTTCATAATGCTTAATCCTGGTAAGTGCAACATAACACTCGCTCTTAATCCTGTTCCAATGTTTGTTGGACAAGTCGTTAAAAATCCGTGTTGTTCATCATATGAAATTGTTAGATGTTTATCAAGCTCATCATCTAATTTAGATGCCGTTTCATACAACTCGTTTAGCACGAGGTTGTGACCCATAACTTGTATTCTAACGTGATCTTCTTCGTTGATCATAACGCTTGTTGATTCATCATCATTTAATAATACTGCACCAAATTTCTGTTTTGTCAGTGCTGGGCTAATGAGATGCTTGAATACGAGTTTATTCTGATCAAGTTCACTTAAATCTGATAACTTCGTCAATTTCAATTCTGATAATGCTTTACTCACTTTTTCTATTACTTTATTCCCTGTTTCGTCATCTTCTTCATATTTGAGCGGATGAACTTCGTCTTGAAGGTTACGTGCAAGTCTTATTCTAGAACTCATGACAATTGGCGTATCTTCTGTTTCTTTCATCCAATCGCTAATATGTTCATTCATATGCTCTTCCATTTACTCGACCTCACCTTCTGCTTTCAATGCTTTAATTTCATCTCTTAGAACAGCTGCATCTTCAAAGGCTTGCTCTTCAATTAAGCCTTGTAGTATTTTTTCTTTTTCAGCAATTTGTTGTTTGAGTTGTATTTTACTTCTTGAAGATACAGGTATTTTACCTGTATGCGCCCCACTGCCCGCTTGAACTCTTCTAATAATTTGCGGTACATCATCTTTAAAAGTTTCATAGCAGTCATGACAACCAAACTTACCAACTTTAGCAATATCTGTTAAAGTCATGCCACAAGTAGGACAGTGCTTTTCTTCTTGTGGTTGAACTTGTTTAAAGTTAATACCATGTTTACCTACTAAATATTGTAGAAATTGGTTCACAACAAATTCTTGGTCCAAATTTTGATCACTCATATGATCATCTTGGAAATAAAAATGTTCTGAAGCACAGTTTTTACATATCCATTGTTCTGTTTTATGTTTCTTACCTGTTGATGTTAATTGAATTGTTGCTTCTTCTTTACCACAAATTTCACAAAGCATACTGTCACTCCTTTTTAACTATAATGTATGACGGCAAGTATACGTTTCAATATATTTGCTCGAATAATATCTCTATATGGTATTTCTATTTGCAATGTATCTCTATGAAGCGTTTGAACAATCATTTTTTTCTCTCTATCTGTAATTAAGTCATTTTCATACAAACCATCCACAATTCTAAATGCATTTGCTTGTGAGATTTGATCACCTGTCAATTCAATTAGATGTCTAATGAATGCTGATTGACTATTCGTTTCAACTTTTGAAATACGAATGTAACCACCACCGCCTCTTTTACTTTCAATAGCGTATCCGTGCTCATTTGTAAATCTTGTTTTTATAACATAGTTTAATTGGGAAGGTACACAATCAAACTTTTCAGCAATATGTGCACGTTTAATTTCAACGACATCTCCTTGAGCCTCCTCTAGCAATTGCTTTAAGTATTGCTCAATGATATCCGACATGTTGTGCATTAATTCATCACCTCTTTTGACCTTCTTTGACTATATTATATGTTCTGTTGTTTATTATTTCAATTAATTTGTTTCTTTAAAAATTTTAAAAATTTTATACCGCTTTCAAAAGAAATAAGTTATCATATAAAGTAGGTTATGATTGAGTATAAACGAAGGGAAAGGTGTGTCAATTATGCATTATATTATCGGGATTATCGGTATCTTATTATTCC
Source organism: Mammaliicoccus sp. RAM2 (assembly GCF_045897195.1). NCBI lineage: Bacteria > Bacillati > Bacillota > Bacilli > Caryophanales > Staphylococcaceae > Mammaliicoccus > Mammaliicoccus sp. RAM2. Next base: position 218,617 of record NZ_JBJNWI010000006.1, read on the forward strand.
TATTTCTAGCATGGTTAGTAAGCTCTGATAAAATGCGTGTTAGATGGCAGTATATAGGATTAATGATCGTAATCCAGTTTATATTTGCTTTCTTATTATTAAAAACAACAGGTGGATTAACTATCATAGGTGGTATTTCAAGTGGTTTTGGCTACATCATAGCAAAAGCTATGGAAGGGATAAACTTCGTGTTTGCGGGTATTGCAAATATCGATCCTAAGACAGATAAGCCTGTTTCAGTTTATTTCCTTAACGTATTAATGCCAATTGTGTTTGTATCAGCACTTATCGGTATTTTACAATATCTTAAAATCTTACCTCTTATCATTAAATATTTAGGTTTAGTCATTTCTAAAGTTAATGGTATGGGTAAATTAGAATCATATAATGCGGTCGCATCTGCAATTTTAGGTCAATCAGAAGTGTTTATTTCTATCAAAAAACAACTTCCATTAATTCCTAAACATCGTATGTATACATTAACAGCTTCAGCTATGTCTACAATATCTGCATCAATCGTTGGTGCATATTTTACGATGGTTGAACCGAGATACGTTGTAACAGCTATCGTATTAAACTTATTTGGTGGATTTATTATGGCATCAATTATTAATCCATATACAGTAGATCCAAAAGAAGACGACATCATGATTCAAGAATCGGAAGAAAAACAATCATTCTTCGAAATGTTAGGTGAATATATTTTAGATGGTTTCAAAGTTGCCGTTATCGTAGCAGCAATGTTAATCGGTTATGTTGCATTAATCGGACTATTAAATGGTGTTACGTCTAACATTTTAAGTTTCGTTTCTGGCGGTTCAGTATCATGGGACTTCCAAACATTAATCGGTTTTGTATTTGCACCATTTGCCTTCTTAACAGGGGTTCCTTGGGCAGATGCAGTACAATCAGGTAGTATTATGGCTACTAAAGTTCTTTCAAATGAATTTGTTGCGATGGGTATTTTACCTGATGCAGATATTTCAGAAAGAGCAAATGGTATCATTTCAGTATTCTTAGTTTCATTCGCAAACTTTGGTTCTATTGGTATCATCGCGGGTGCTGTTAAATCATTAAATGATAAACAAGGGGATAATGTCGCACGCTTCGGTATTAAATTATTATACGGTGCAACATTAGTATCATTCTTATCAGCTACAATCGCAGGATTTTTCTTATAATAAATAGAAGCAGTCTACAGAACAATAATCGTTCTGTAGACTGCTTTTTTGTTTGTTATACTTGTTCTGTTTGATATTGTTTTACGATTTCTTCAATGAAATACGCCATAATTTTGTAGTCTTCAGTAAGTTCCGGATGGAATGAAATACCTAAGTATTGATTTTGTCTTACAGCTACAATTCTATCTTCAACCTTAGATAATACCTCAACACCTTCATGAGCTGATTGTATATGAGGTGCACGTATAAATACTGCATTAACCGCTTCTTCAATACCTTTAACATTTAAATCTTGTTCAAAGCTATCTACTTGTCTACCAAATGAATTTCTCTCAACAACAACATTCAATTTATTTAAATGACTTTCTTGACCTACTACTTCTTTTGCTAAAAGTATCAACCCAGCACAAGTTCCATACATAGGTAATGAACTATTTCTAAGTGCTTCAGTAAAGCCGTATAAATCCATTAAACGACGCATAGTCGTTGATTCTCCACCAGGTAAGACTAAACCATCAATTTCATCTAATTGCTCTACATGCTTAATTGTAATACCTTCATGGCCAGCTTTTTCAATATGCTTAATATGTTCTCTTACAGCACCTTGTAAACCTAGGACACCTATCTTCATATTACCATCCACGCTCTTGCATACGTTCTTCTAATGATAATTGATTGATGTCTAAACCTTTCATAGCTGGCCCTAATTCTTTAGACAATTCAGCAATTAATTTATAATCTTGATAATGTGTAGTTGCTTGAACAATTGCTTTAGCAAATTTTTCTGGTGCTTCAGATTTAAAGATACCAGATCCAACGAATACACCATCAGCGCCTAATTCCATCATTAATGCAGCATCAGCTGGCGTTGCAACCCCACCTGCTGCAAAGTTTACAACTGGTAAACGACCTAAATCTTTAATTTCTTTCAATATTTCATATGGTGCACCAATATTTTTAGCTTCAGTCATAATTTCGTCGTCACTCATCACAACTAATTTACGCACTTCTGCATTCACTTGTCTCATATGACGAACTGCTTCTACTATATTACCAGTTCCTGGTTCACCTTTCGTACGTAACATTGCAGCACCTTCACCAATTCTACGTGCAGCCTCACCTAAATTACGGCAACCACAAACAAATGGCACTGTAAATTCATCTTTTTTCAAATGATATTCTTCATCAGCTGGTGTTAGCACTTCTGACTCATCAATATAATCTACGCCCATTGATTCCAATACGCGTGCTTCTGTGATATGACCAATTCTACCTTTAGCCATAACAGGAATAGATACAGCATTCATAACTTCTTCTACAATACGTGGGTCAGCCATTCTTGCTACCCCACCTGCTGCTCTAATATCAGATGGTACGCGTTCTAATGCCATTACAGCAACAGCACCTGCTTCTTCAGCTAATTTAGCTTGTTCGGCATTAACCACATCCATGATTACGCCACCTTTTTGCATTTCTGCCATACCTCTTTTAACTTTATCTGAACCAGTAATTTTTGACATCGAAAAACTTCCTCCTTTTAAATCGCTTACTAGTAGGTTATACTAAATTCTGAACTGGTAAAAGAGTCAGATTTATCAAATAATTAGTGGTCAGTTTTGAGGTGAATAAAATGGAAATGCTTATGTTCGATATCAATAGAAAGATTAATACGCCTATATACATACAATTATATGAAAATATTAAAAAGAATATTATTAACGACGTTATGAGATATAACGAGAAATTACCTTCAAAAAGGCAATTAAGTCATTATTTATCGGTTAGTCAAACAACGATAGAACACGCTTATCAACTACTTTGCGATGAAGGTTACATCTATAGTAAAAATCGTTCTGGCTTTTATATTAATGACATCGTTAATCTACCGGTAACCTATAAAACAAAAATCCCTGAATCCCACTACATAGAAGAACAAAAGTATCAATATAGCTTTAAACTAGGTGCAATAGACAAAACGCATTTCCCAAATGACCTTTTTAGAAAATACGCTAAAGAAGCATTTGATGAACAACAAATAGATTTATTAGATAGTGGCCATAAGCAAGGTGATTTTAATTTAAGAAAAGAAATCAGCTATTATGTCTTTCATAGTCGTGGCGTAAATTGTTCTCCAGATCAAATTGTCGTTGGGTCGTCAACGGAGCAGCTATTATCCATTATTACGGATATCATTTCAGAGTCTAAATATATGATAGAAGACCCTCTATATAAACAAGTAAGAGATTTATTAAAAAGAAAACATATCCCATTTGACTTTATTCCAGTTATGCAAAATGGGATTGATATAGAACAAATTATCAAGACGGATAGTGATGTTGTGTATATTACACCTAGTCATCAATTTCCAACTGGTGTCATTATGGACTTAAAACGACGAACACAACTCATTAAATGGGCTTCAGAACAAGACAATCGTTTTATTATTGAAGATGACTATGATTCAGAGTTTAGATATAGTGGAAGACCGATACCAGCACTACAAAGTTTAGATCATTCAGGTAGCGTCATCTATGTCAGTACTTTCTCTAAATCTATTTCGCCTTCGTTGCGTGTAGCATATGCTGTACTTCCAAAAAATTTAATTGCTTTATATCACAAAAAGACAAACATAGAAGGTGGCACCGTTCCAAGACATACACAATATATGTTAGCTAGATTTATGAATGAAGGACATTTCGAAAGACATTTGAATCGCATGAGAAAAATTTATCGAACTAAAAGAGATATTATACTCGAACAACTCAAAAAATATCCTGAAACCTTTTCTATTTCAGGGGAATTAACGGGAATGCATTTTATATTAAATGTTCATAATGGTCTATCTTTAGAAGAATGTATAAGAAGAATTGAAGCATGCAATATCGATATTAAGCCCCTCTCTCATTATCGCTTTAAACAAACTGACGAGAAACCCCACTTTGTTCTTGGATTTGGTGGAATTAATATTGAAGATGCTGAAGCACATATTAATAGTTTAATAGAATGTTTAACCAAATAAAAAAAGACTTCATTGCGAAGTCTTTTTTATTTGGTATGACTTAAACTTTGTAATTTCATTAATTCATTTCTAATGCTTGTATATTCTTTTAATTCTGGTAAATCAATTTTTTCATAGTCTGCATTAAAGACCACTTTTTTACAAATATTCTCATATGTCGTTAAATAAAGTCCTAAGTTATGATCTGATAGCGTCGTAATCTTACCTTGTGCATAAGCTCTTTCTAACGTAAATGCTAATTGTTCAACTGTAAATATAATCGGATAAACATATTCAATCTTTTTAACTTTGTTATCCATTTCATTCAATGCAGCTTGGTACATTGCTTTTGTATTCATGATCTCAGTGTGTAAATCTGTGATAACTTTTGATTTTGCAATATTATGATGATACTTATTAGAAGAAAATATTGCATGAAACAAACTTGCTTGTAGTTTTAACGTATTATTAATCGTCTTAGGTAATTTTTTGGACGCTTGATTTCTTCCTACTATCAGTACACCAATTAAACCTATTACTGAACCTATTACTACATCAACAATTCTTGGCATCACTAAATATGTATCGAAATGTTGTGTGATTGCTGCTGACATTAAAAGAACATTAGGCGTGATAAATGTGACTGCAATTGTATAATTAAATGCGATTAATAACTCAGCTGTTCCCATCAAAATCGCCATTAATATGACAATAGTCCAAGTATTAGGCTCGAATGCTAAAATTAAAATTGCGACTAACATACCAGTAATTGTACCTACTGTTCTTTGCAGTGCTCTTTGTATTGTAGTTAGTGATGATGAACCTAATAATACAGAACAACAAGATATTGGTATCCAATAAGCTCTTTCAAACCCCATACCAAATGCAATGATAACTGAAGTAAATAATATAATTCCATATTGCATAGAAGACATTAAAACTAAAGAATCTCTTGATAAATTTTCTTTAATAATTCTGGAGTACATCGGTTTTCTATAAATAATTTGTTTATCAAATTGTAAATTCTTATCGTTAAGTATCATGACTGTATCATTAATTAATTCTGCTAATGAATTTATGTAAGAGCTCTCTCCATCATATTCAATCGGTACATAATGAGTCGATTCATTTTCTGCAATTCTAAGCTGAATATAAGTCAGTGCTTCACTTATTTCTTTTGGTAACACTTCATAACCTTGTGAAGATAATTCTAAACAAGCAGACCATATAGCTTCAGCACGTCCTTTTAACTGCAACATTCTATTATAACCATGCGTTTTATTCCAAAAAGCATTAGCTGTCGTCAAAGTATTTGTTGCATGATGTATCGCATTTAAAGTATTACTACGTGCATCATCAAATTTTTTCCCACTAAAATTCTCAGTTAAAAATGCTAAATTTTTATAAATATTTGATACACTTTCAGCTTCCGGCTTTTTATGATTAAACATTGCATCAACTATTACAACAATTGTACTAACAATACCACCACATAAAACAAGTAATCCTCTATTCAGGAAATCCTCAGGCATAATTGGCATAATAGAAGCTACACTATATGTAAGTACAAAAAATAGAGAAGAAGGTCCAGGTATCTGAAAAGCTTTTAAAACAAAATGACCTACCATCCCTATGAGCCCTAAAACTAATGCATATAAAAATGGAATGGTGATTGTAATCGTTCCTAACATGATACAAATACTTAATACTATAGACACAGTTATAACTTTTCTAATTCGTGAAGGATATGATCCATTAATAATATAGATATTACTAAATGATCCTAATAAAGCAGTTAGTCCTAGATCGAATCTTCCAAATAATACACTTCCAGCTAAAATGATAAAAACAATAATAGCTTGCATAAATGCTTTTTTAGTTGCAAGATTATTTTTATTCACTTTAAACATCACATCAAAATATTTTTTCATGTTATATCTCCTTTCACAATTTTCAAGC